>JBDTYW010000320.1:0-3446 GCA_040005445.1 Candidatus Eiseniibacteriota bacterium | reverse complement strand
CGCGCTCGAGGGCGCCGACCTGGTCGTCGGCGCGCGCGTGCGCGCCGGCGCGATGCCGCCGCATCGGCGGTTCGGCAACGCGCTGTCGGCGGGCTTCCTGACGTGGCTCGCCGGGACGCCCCTGCCCGATGTCCAGTCGGGCTATCGCGCACACCGCCGCACCGTGCTCGAGGCGCTCGGCCTCGCCGGACGGGCCTCGCCCGGCGATCCGCACCGTCCGCCCGCGTTCCGCTCGACCGGATACGGGTTCGAGTCGGAGATCCTGGTCGCGGCCGCGCGCGTGGGCTTCGCCATCGCCTCGATCCCGATCGAAGCCGTGTACGAAGGGGCGCCCAGCCATTTCCACCCGCTGCGCGAGTTGCCGCGCTTCACGTCGCTGTACGCGCGCCTGCTCGCCGACGCCGGCCGCTGGTCCGCCTACCGCCGTGCGCTCGCGGCGCGGCCCCGAAGCGAAGCGTGAACATCCTCGTCACCAACGACGACGGCATCACCTCGGGCGCGCTCTACCTGTTGCGGCAGGAATTGCAGGACCTCGGGCGCGTGTTCATCGTGGCGCCGGACCGTGACCAGAGCGCGACCAGCCACTCGCTCACGCTCTATCGGCCGATGCGCATCGAGCGCCCCGAGCCCGACGTCTTCGCGGTCGACGGCACGCCGACGGACTGCGTGCTGGTCGCCGCGCACGGCCTGCTGAGCGAGCCGATCGATCTGGTGGTGAGCGGCGTCAACCGCGGGCCGAACATGGGCGACGACGTATTCTACTCCGGGACGGTGGCGGCGGCGATCGAGGGCGCGATGCAGGGCGTGCCCGCGATCGCGGTCTCGCTCGCGGCCTCCGGGCGGGCGGACTTCCAGTACGCCTGCCAGTTCGCGCGCCGGCTCGTCGGCTCGGTGCTCGAGCACGGGCTCCCGCCCAAGTGCGTGCTCAACGTCAACGTGCCGCACCTGCGCGACGACGAGATCCGGGGCGTCCGCATCACCCGGCTCGGCAAGCGCACCTACCAGGACTCGCTGATCGAGCGCACCGATCCGCGCGGCCGCGCCTATTACTGGATCGGGGGCGACGCCCCGATCTGGGAGCCCGAGGAGGGGAGCGACTTCCTCGCGGTGGACGAGGGCTACGTCAGCGTCACGCCGCTCCATCTCGACCTCACCGACAACGCGCTGCGCGGTCGGCTCGAGGAGTGGCGGCTCAAGCCGTGATGTACCGGGAACCCGCTTCGACGTCGGGTTGGCAAGCGCCGATCCCGTATGCTAAGGTGCGCCCTGTTGTGAAGGGAGCCTGGCCGTCTTCGGGTCCTTTCTTGTCGGGGCGTAGCGCAGCCCGGTAGCGCACCTGGTTCGGGACCAGGGGGTCGGAGGTTCAAATCCTCTCGCCCCGACTCGTTTCCTCGAAGCCCTTCGGCACTCGTGCCGGAGGGTTTTGTGTTGGTACATTCAGCCCATGCTGACGCTCACGGTCATCGTGCGCGGTCGCGTCCAGGGAGTCGGGTTCCGGTGGTTCGCGTGCCGCGAGGCACGCGCGCACGCGCTCTCCGGCCGCGTCGCCAATCGCCCCGACGGCTCGGTCGAGCTCGTCGCCGCGGGAGCGCGCGCCGACCTCGAGGCGCTGCTCGCCGCGCTGCGCGAGGGCCCGCCCGGGAGCCGTGTCACCGGCGTCGAGCCCCTGTGGTCCGAGACGCCCCCGGGGCGTCCGGGATTCGTCATCGAGTAGGGGAGGTGCCTTGCAGCCCATCGAGCGGAGCGGATACGAGGCGCGCCTGGCCGAGGCGCTCCTGCGCGCGCGCCACGCCGGCCGGCTCGCCGCCGAGGAGGTGGACGCGCTGCTCGGGGCGCCCGAGTTCGACGGCGCGCGCTTCGCCGACTTCGCCGACGCCGCGCGCGCCGAGGGCCTCGAGCTCGAGGGCCTCGACGACGCCCCGGTGGGGGACGATGCGCCCGCCGGCCCGCGGCTCGCGCTCGTGCGGGGCGGGGCCGATCCGTCGATCTCCGACGACCCCGAAAACCAGATCCTCAACCGCTACCTCGCGGACATCGCGCGCTTTCCGCTGATCGCGCGCGAAGAGGAGGTCGCGCTCGGCCGCGCGCGCCGCGATGCCGGTCCGACCGCCGAGTGGGCGCGAAGGCGGCTGATCCTCTCGAACCTGCGCCTGGTCGTCTACCTCGCGCGCCGCTACCGCAATCGCGGCCTCGCCTACCTCGACGTGATCGAGGAGGGAAACCTCGGCCTGATCACCGCCGCCGACCGTTTCGATCCCGAGCGCGGCATCCGCTTCGCGACCTATGCGTCGTGGTGGATCCGCCAGGCCATCCTGCGCGGCGTCGCCGATCAGGCGAACGCCGTGCGCATCCCGCTCAAGGTGCTGCGCCAGGTCAAGCGCTACGTCGCGGTCGAGCGACTCCTGCGCCACCGCCTCGGCCGCGAGCCGCTGGCGTCGGAGATCGCACCTGCGCTCGGCCTCGCGCCCGCGCAGGCGGAGCGCCTCGGGCGCCTGCGCCACTCGATCGGCGGCACCGAGGACATCGACGCGTTCGACTTCGCGCCGGAGGACATGGCGCTCGAGCACGAGCCGCCGCCCTCGGTCGAGACCCTGATCGAATGGCAGCTCGAACACGAGCGGCTCGAGGCGTTCCTCAGGCGCCTGCCGCATCGCGAGGAGACGCTGATCCGCATCCGCTATGGCTTTTTCGACGGTGAAGAGAAGACCCTGCAACAGACCGGCGAGGCGCTCGGCGTGACCCGCGAGCGCGTGCGCCAGATCGAGGAGCACGCGCTCGCGCGCCTGCGCGCGATGATGGACGAGGCCCCGCGGGCCTTCGAGCCGGAGCGCGGACCCGTACCCGGGAGGTTCCAGCGATGACCCCACCTGCCACGTTTGTCCCGCCCACCACGCCCGGCGCGCCGCTGTCCGAGTGGGTCCGCCCCGTGCCCGACTGGCCGCAGCCCGGCGTCCTGTTCCGCGATCTCACGCCGCTGTGGGCCGACGGCGGGGCGTGGGCGCGCTGCGTCTCCGCGCTGGCGCGTCCGTTCGACGCCGAGCCGCCCGAACTCGTGCTCGGGATCGAGGCGCGCGGCTTCCTCGTCGCCGCCGCGCTGGCCGCGCGCTGGGGCGCGGGCATCCTGCTCGCGCGCAAGCCCGGCAAGCTGCCGGGGGTGACCCACCGCGAGGACTACCAGCTCGAGTACGGCACGGCTGCGATTGAGTCGCACCGGGGGATCGTGCGTCCGGGTCGCAACGTACTCGTGGCCGACGACGTGCTCGCCACCGGTGGCACCGCGTTCGCCGCGCTCGAGCTGGCCCGCGGCCTCGAATTGCTCCCGGTCGGCTTTGCGTTCGTGGTCGAGATTGAGCCGCTGGGCGGCCGTGCGCGCCTCGACGACCTCCTGCCGACCCATGCCGTCATCACCTACGACGCGGCCGGCGGAGCGCGGGTCTCGGCCTAGC
>JBDTYW010000319.1:0-3450 GCA_040005445.1 Candidatus Eiseniibacteriota bacterium | reverse complement strand
GCCGGCATCATCGATCCGACCAAGGTGAGCCGCTCGGCGCTGCAGAACGCGGCGTCGGTCGCAGGCCTGCTGCTCACGACCGAGGCTCTGATCACCGAGATCCCGGAGAAGAGGAAGGCCGCCATGCCTGCGGGCGGTGGCGGTGGTTACGGCGGCGAGGACTTCTAGTCCAAGCCGTTTCGGAGGTCCCGCGATGCCCCGGGGAGCGCAAGCTCTCCGGGGTTTTCGTTAAGATCGACTTCCACCCCCAGGAGGAACGCGCATGATCTCCCGTAGCACCTGGTTCGGCTGGTTCCTGGCGTTCGTGCTGGGCGTGTGGGCCGGCGCCTGGATGTTCCGCGACGTGCAGCCCCGCACGTTCCTGTCCGTGCACGACGAGAAGGTCCGGTTCTCGGCGCCCGAACTGCTCGGGCTGGTCGGCTCGGCGTTCGTCCAGCACGCGCCGAAGCTGGTGCCGGGCGTGATCGTGGTGACCGACAAGACGATCGCGATGAAGTACCCGATCCCGTGGAAGAGCAAGCACCACTTCGTGGTCGTCCCGCGGCGCGACATCCGGGACGTCGGCACGCTGGCGAAGGGTGACGAGCCGTACCTGGTCGACGCCTTCGCGGTGATCTCGAAGGTGGCGCGCGACGATGGGATGAAGCGCTACAAGGTGATCACGAACGGGCCGGACGCGCAGTTCGTGCGCTACCTCCACTTCCACGTCGTGTCGATCGACCCGAAGGGGACGCCCTCGGACGATCGCGACACGACGGAATGGAAGTGAACGGCTAGTCGAGGAAGACGATCGTGCGGCGCAGGCGCTCGCCGCCGACCAGGAGGTCCGCGTAGTAGGTCCCGGCCCGCAACAGGGGGGTCGAACCATCGAGCTTGAGCAGCGGCACGCGGTGCTCGCCCGGGGAGAGCTCCCCGTCGATCAGCGTCGCGACCCGCCGGCCGGCGACGTCGTCGAGCACGAGCCGCGCGCGCACCGGCGCATCGCCCGATACGCCCGGCAGCGAGAACACGAGCATGGCCGGGCCCCCGGAATGCGCCGGGTTCGGCCACGCGCCCGCGAACGCCAGGCGCGACGGCGTGGCCGGCACGACCGTGACCGGGGCAGAGATGTTGCAGGCCGTGTAGCGCAGCTCGCCCGAGGCGATGTTGTCCTGGCCGCCGCAGGTGAACCAGTCGAAGCCGTCATGCGTTCCGCCGGTGCCCTGGAAGCGGGTCACGCACTGGTCGGGCGCAAGTTGGTCCGGGCGCGACCAGCCGAGCTGCTCGTAACGCGCGAAGTTCGGGTCGAGCAGGTAGATCACGGACAACTCGTCGAGCGGGAAGGTGAACGAGCCGGCCTCGCCGCGCCGCAGCAGCCGGGTCTCGAACGCCTTCAGGTTGCTCCAGGCATTGGTCCCGACGCCGATGCGCTCGGTGGCGTTGTTGTTCGAGATGTACCAGCCCGAAAAATCGTAGCTCTGGCTCGACGACGGGTTGAGCAACTCGATCGTGGGTTGTCCGGTCGACGGGTGCCAGTACGCGCGCCCGACGAAGATCGTGGTTCCCAGCGCCGACGTCGTGCCCGTGTTCGCGGTGTTCGGCGTGGGCGTGGGCGTCAGGTTGAAATCGGTTGCATTGTTGCCCGAGTCGGTCCCGCTCGGAATTCGCGCGGTGGAAAGCTGCGTCGAGTCGCCGAGCGTCGCGATCGACGGCTCGCCGGCGCGCGCGGCGGAAGAGGAGGCCGCGGGCGCGATCGCGGCGGGGGCAATCGCGTTCGGGATCGCCCCGCTCACGGGGGCCCCGCCGAGATAACCGTAGCCCACGCGGTCGACCAGCGCGTTGCCCGGCGAATACAGCTCGAGCACCGCCCCGCGATCGGGGAGATGGCCCTGGTCGGGATCCTCGGGGAAGCCGATGAACGACGAGTCGCTGAAGAACTCCTGGTTCGGCAACTCGCTGCAGGGGTTGCCGAGCACGCGTTCGGGACCGCCCGGGCCGAACGCGGACTCGGTGCCCGGGCGCGTCTTGCTGAAATTATTGAAATAGCAATCCGCGATGACGTTCGGATTGCCGTTGATGCGCAGCGTCCATCCGTTGAGCAGGAAGCTGCGGCCGCTGGTGTTGAACACCTCGTAGAACTCGGCGCGGCCCTGGGAGGGGTGGGCGAGGAACTCGTTGATCAGCACCTTGCCGCGCAGCGTGTCGCGCGCGTCTCCCGCGAACAACTGCAGGCCGCCCCACGACGAATCGGACAGGGAGCGCAGGAACCCGAAGCCGACGCGATCTCCCTGGCCCTGCGCGCCCGCGCCGGGGGTGTCGACGATCGGGTCGTTCATCAGGCGGATCGGTCCGGACCCGAGCGGCGCACCGTTCGGGTCGAGCGCGCGCACGTTGAGGTCGGGTCCGCCGCCGAGCAGCGTGCTCCACATGCCGACGAAGTCGTAACCGGCGGATGCGATCACCGGGTTCGCGGGCGTGTAGCTGCCGGGGCCCATCGCGTTCTGGAAATGGAAATACTGGTTATCGCCGTCGAAGCGCCGGCTCAGCGGGACGTGGAGCGACGGCCCGTCGCTGAAGACGATCGACTGGTAGGAGACGAGCACGTCCTCGCCGTTGCTCGCCGCCCGCGGGAACGCGAACGTGCTGCCCGGGTTCTCGGCGACCGTCTGGGTCCAATAACTGAGGCCCGGGTACACGAGCGCTGCGCGGATGCCCCGGTCGGTCGACGACGGCTGCGAGCGCTCGAAGGCGAGCAGCGCCGCGTACTGCTGGATCGTGGCCAGCGACGGGTGCTCCTCGCGCACGCCCGCCTCGTTCGCGATCGCGGTGGCCCCGGTTACGACCGCGCCGCCGAGATAGGTCGCGGCCCAGATGTCGCGTTCGGTCGCGCCGGCGCGGGTATCGGTCCAGGCCACGAAGACCGTGCCGTCGTCAAACGTGGCCGCGCTAGGCTCGTACTGGTTCCACGCCCCATCGGAGACGGCAAACGTGTCGATCGGCGCGCCGCCCGCGGTGAAGCGCGCGCCCTGGACCGTCAGGCGGCCGCCGCGCGACTCCTGCCAGAACAGGTTGAAGTTCGTGCCGTCGTAGACCACGGCCGGGTGCGACTGGTCGAGGCCCGCGCGCGACACGGCGAACGCGACGCTGGCCGGGTTCGGTGTCTCGAAGCGCGCGCTGTCGGTGAGGCCGATGCGGACCTGCCTCTCGCCCGACCCGAAGCGGTCGTCCACCCACGCCGCGAGCCAGTGGTTCGCGCCAAAGGCGAGCGCGGGCTCGGTCTGGTTCGGGGTCTGGGTCGCGAGCACGAACACCGGATCGAGCACGAGGCCCGCCTGGGCGCGGCGGCCGAGCAGGTCGCTTTCTCCGCCGGCCGCCGCGCCGGACCAGGCGAGGATCGGCGTCGCCGGGGCGCCGCCGACCGCGCCGTCGCCCGTGAGCCCGGTGCCCGCGTCGATGGGCACCGCCCCGCCC
>JBDTYW010000318.1:0-3451 GCA_040005445.1 Candidatus Eiseniibacteriota bacterium | reverse complement strand
TGCCCGGCTACGACGCGGTCGTCAAGTGCTCGCACCTGTTCAACCTGCTCGACGCGCGCGGCGCGATTTCGGTGTCCGAGCGCGTGGGCACTATCGGCCGCGTGCGCCGGCTCGCGCGCCAGACCGCGCTGGTTTGGGTGGCAAAGCGCGAGGAGCAGGGCTTCCCGCTCGCGCCCAGGCCGGCCGAGGCGGAGGTGACCGCGTGAGCCACCCGCGCGCCGACTTCCTGCTCGAGCTGGGCGTCGAGGAGCTGCCGACGACCTACATCGCGCCCGCGCTCGCCCAGCTCGCGGGCGAATTGCGCGAGGCGATCGCCGAGATGCGCCTGCCGCTCGGCGACGTCGTGACGTTCTCGACGCCGCGCCGGCTCGCCGTCCTCGTGACCGACCTGGTGACCCGCCAGGACGACTACGAGGAGGAGGCGACCGGGCCGCCCGCAGCCGCGGCCTGGGACAAGGAGGGCAAGCCAACGAAGGCGCTGAGCGGCTTCGTCGCCGGCAAGGGCGCCGCGATCGAGGACGTGCGCCGCGTCAAGACGCCGAAGGGCGAATACGTCGCGGTCACCGTCAAGCGCACGGGCCGGGTTGCGGCCGAGTTGCTGCCGCCCGTGATCACGCGCATCGTGTCGGGGCTTTCGTTCCCCAAGTCGATGCGCTGGATCCCGGGATCGGACTTCCGCAGCGCGCGGCCGATCCGCTGGGTCGTGGCGCTGCTCGGCGAGGAGGTGCTGCCGCTCGAGATCGCGGGTCTCGCCGCCGGGCGGCAGTCGCGCGGGCACCGCTTCCTCCACCCGGGCGCGGTACCGATCCCATACCCGCGCAGCTACGTCGAGGCGCTGGCGCTCGCGGGCGTGGTGGCCGATCCCCGGCTGCGCCAACAGGTGATCGTCGAGCAGGCCGAGGCGCTCGCGCGCGCGGCCGGCGGGCGGCTGGTCGACGATCCCGAACTGATCGACATCAACAACGACCTGGTCGAGCGCCCGCAGGCGCTGATCGGCCGCTTCGACGCGCAGTTCCTCGAGCTGCCACGCGAGGTGATCGTGACCGCGCTGCGTGAGCACCAGCGCTACTTTGCGGTCGAGACCGCGGACGGCGAGCTGCTGCCCGCGTTCGTCGGCGTGCGCAACGGCGACGATCGGAACCTGGCCGGGGTGACTGCGGGCAACGAGGCCGTGCTGCGCGCGCGGCTCGAGGACGCGCGCTTCTACTGGGACACCGACCTCAAGAAGTCGCCCGCCGACCGCGTGAGCGAACTCGGCGGGATCGTCTGGCTGGCCGACATGGGCTCGGTGCGCGACAAGGCCGGGCGCATGAAGGAGCTCGGCGCGTGGATCGCGGGACACTGGGACGCCGACCTGATCGGGACGGTCGAGCGCGCGGCGATGCTGTGCAAGACCGATCTCCTGAGCGAGATGATCGGCAGCGGCAAGGAGTACGCAAGTCTCGAGGGTGTGATGGGCGCGTACTACGCGGCGCGCCACGGCGAGGAGCATGCGGTCGTGGTCGCGATCCGCGATCACGTGCGGCCACGCGGAGCCTCGGACGACCTGCCCACCAGCGCGGCCGGCGCAGCGCTGTCGATCGCCGATCGCGCGGACACGGTGGCGGGCGCGTTCCTCGCGGGCAAGATTCCGAGCGGGTCCGAGGATCCGTACGGCGTGCGGCGCGCGGCGAACGGCGTCGTGCGCGTGCTGCTCGACTCGGGCCGCGCGCTCGACCTCTCCCTGCTCACGCGCGAGGCGCTCGCCGTGTTCGCGCGCGGCCGCCAGGCGACGGCGCCCGAGGGCATCGAGGCGAAGCTCGCCGAGTTCTGGGCCGGGCGCCTGACGAACGCGCTCGGCGAGCGCGGCTACGCCTACGACGAGGTGGCCGCGGCGCTCGGCGGGAGCGAGGGCGGCAGCGATCCCACGGACGTGGCGAAGCGTGCGGCCGCGCTCAAGGCGTGGCGCGCGAACGTCGACTTCGTGCCGCTCGTCATCGGCTTCAAGCGCGTGGCGAACATCCTGCGCGCGGCCGATGACGCGCCGGGCGGCGTGGTTGGGGACCTGCCCGACTCGAACGAGGCCGCCCTGTCGGAGGCGGTCGTGCGCGCGAGCCGCGAGGCCGAGCCGCGGTTCGCGGCGCGCGATTACGAGAAGGTGCTCGGCGTGCTGCTGTCGCTCCGGGCCCCGATCGACACGTTCTTCGAGCAGGTCATGGTCAATGCCGAGGACCCGGTCGTGCGCCGGCGCCGGCTCGGTCTCCTGGCCACGACGAGGGCGCTGTTCGACCGCGGGTGGGACCTGTCGAAGGTGGTCGTGGAGGGGTAAGGCAGTTCAGCGCCGCGCTTCGCTTCGCCTGGGCGCGACGCAGTCCACTGCCACGAGCGGCTCACCCGGCGGCGCTCAAACGGCTCGCAGGCGGGGACGAGGATGCGGAGGCGGCGGGACGTGGCGGAAACCAGGCATTTCGGAGCCGCCCCGCACGCCGAATCGGACTTGCCGCCCCCGCGTCCGCCCTGCTACATTTCTGCCCGTAGCCACGCCGTAGCCTTCCACCTTTTAATCCGGCCCACGCGAGGCCGGGAAAGGGCGTAGCCCATGACGTTGTCGACTGACCACCGTGCCTGTACGCGTCCCGACGCGGCAGGCCGTTTTCGTATTCGGAGGCGGGGGTGAACATGACCGTTCGGGAGAAGGCCGAGATCATCGATGCCGAGGGACTGCGCCGCATCGTGACCCGCATCGCGCACGAGATCGTCGAGCGCAACAAGGGCACCGACGACCTCGTGCTCGTCGGCGTGCGCCGCCGGGGTGTGCCGCTGGCGGAGCGCATCGCCGCCAAGATCGCCGAGTTCGAGTCCAACGGAGTGCCGCAGGGCTCGCTCGACATCACGCTCTACCGCGACGACCTGTCGCAGGTCGGGCCGCAGCCGGTGCTCGGCGGCACCGAGATGCCGGTCGACCTCACCGGCAAGGTGGTCGTGCTGGTCGACGACGTGCTCTACACCGGGCGCACCGTGCGCGCGGCCATGGACGCGATCATGGACCTCGGGCGGCCGCGCTCGATCCAGCTCGCCGTGATCGTCGACCGCGGCCACCGCGAGTTGCCGGTGCGCGCGGACTACGTCGGCAAGAACGTGCCGACCTCGAAGAAGGAAATCATCGGCGTCCGCGTCAAGGAAATCGATCACGAAGATTGCGTCGTCATCAAGGAGATGGAGGGCTGAAGTGAGCCCGCTCGTCACCCGCGATCCGCTCGCCGACGAGGAGGTTCCCTCGCATGCCCCGCCGGGGCCGGCGCGCCGGGACCTGCTCGACCTCGAGACCCTGCCCACGCCCGAGCTCGCTCGCCTGCTCGAGGGCGCGGCCGCGTTCCGGCGCGTGCTGGCCACGCCGTCGCGCAGGAAGCCGGTGCTCGCCGGCACCGCGGTCGCGAACGTGTTTTTCGAGGCCTCGACCCGCACCCGCGTA
>JBDTYW010000317.1:0-3457 GCA_040005445.1 Candidatus Eiseniibacteriota bacterium | reverse complement strand
GAGCGCACGATCACGCTCGACTGCGACGTGCTCGAGGCCGACGGCGGCACGCGCACGGCCGCGATCAACGGTGCGTTCGTTGCGCTGCACGACGCGCTGTTCTCGATCGCGAACCGCGGGGGCCTGTCGTCCGCGCCGCTCAAGGACCAGGTCGTGGCGGTGAGCGTCGGCAAGGTCGCGGGGGACGTGCTGCTCGATCTGTGCTACCTCGAGGACTCGACCGCCGAGGCGGACATGAACGTGGTGATGACCGGCGCCGGCAACTTCGTCGAGGTGCAGGGCACGGCCGAGCAGGGCACGTTCTCGCGCGCCGAGCTGTCGCAGCTCCTGCGCACCGCCGAGCGCGGGCTCAAGCGCGTGGTCAAGGCGCAGGCCAAGGCGATCGGCGACACCGCGCTGTTCGCGCGCGGCGCCTGAGCGGCGTGCGCTGGGTCGTCGCCACCGCGAACGCGCACAAGGTGCGCGAGTTGGCCACGCTGCTGGGCGATTTCGGGGTCGAGCTGGCGCCGCGGCCGGAAGGTGTCGCGATGCCCGAGGAGACCGGCGCGAGCTTTCTCGCGAACGCGCGGATCAAGGCGCGCGCGGTGGCGGCCGCGACCGGCGAGATCGCGCTCGCCGACGACAGCGGTCTCGAGGTCGACGCGCTCGGCGGCGACCCCGGGGTGCGCTCGGCGCGTTACGCGGGGGACGAGGCGAGCGACGCGGACAACAACGCGAAGCTGCTCGCCGAACTGTCGGGAATTCACGGACCGAACCGGCGCGCGCGCTTTCGCTGCGTGCTCGCGCTGGTCGGCCCGGACGGCAAGGAGCTGACCGCCGAGGGCCGCTGCGAAGGGTTCGTGCTCGAGTCGCCGCGGGGGGCGGGGGGGTTCGGCTACGATCCCTTGTTCCAGCCGGAGGGTGACACCCGCGCGCTCGCCGAGTACGCTGAGGCCGAGAAGAACGCGATCTCGCACCGGGGCCACGCCGTGCGGCGCCTGCGCGAAATGCTCGAACGGCTCGGCCGCACCGCGCCCTGATCGGGCGTCGTCGCGGTCGCCCATCCCCCGAGGTCTGCATGACGAAGTCCGCCAACTCCCGCCTCGCCGAACGCTACCGCGTGAAGAAAGCGAATGCGTTTCGTCTGAAGAAAATCGACCCGAACGATCGCGCGGGCCTCGAGTCCGAGGAGAAGGCCGCCGAGCGCCTGGCCGAGGGCGTGCTGCGCCTGGCCGACCTGCAATCGCGCCTCTACGCCGAGCACAAGCGCTCGGTCCTGGTCGTGATCCAGGCGATGGACGCGGCCGGCAAGGACTCGGCGATCAAGCACGTCATGTCGGGCATCAATCCGCAGGGCGTGATGGTCACGTCGTTCAAGCAGCCCTCCGCCGAGGAACTCGACCACGACTTCCTGTGGCGCTGCAACCAGCGTCTGCCTGCGGCCGGACACATCGGCATCTTCAACCGCTCGTACTACGAGGAGGTGCTCGTGGTGCGCGTCCACCCGGAGTACCTCGAAGCGCAGCACCTGCCCGAAGAGCTCGTCGGCAAGAACGTCTGGAAGCACCGCTTCGAGGACATCCGTAACTGGGAGCGGCACCTGGTGCGCAACGGCGTCGTGATCCGCAAGTTCTTCCTCTATGTCTCGAGGGCGGAACAGAAGCGGCGCTTCCTCTCGCGCCTCGACGAGCCCGAGAAGAACTGGAAGTTCTCCGAGGCCGACGTCAAGGAGCGCGCCCACTGGAAGCAGTACATGCGCGCTTACGAGGACATGATCCAGAACACCAGCACCGACGAGGCCCCCTGGTACGTCGTGCCCGCCGACCACAAGTGGTTCACGCGCCTGGTCGTCGCCGAGGCGCTGATCCACTCCATGGAAAGCCTCGACCTCGAGTACCCGCGCGTCGACAAGAAGCGCAAGCGCGAGCTTTCCGCCGCGCGCCGCGAGCTCATCGAGAACGGCTGAGATGGACCATGACCCGCTGGTCTGGCACCGCCTGCAGTTCGCGTTCACGATCATCTATCATTACCTGTTTCCGCAGCTCACGATGGGCCTCGCCCTCCTGATCGTGATCCTGAAGGGCCTCGGCCTCAGGAGCGGGGACATGCGCTGGGACGACGCGGCGCGGTTCTGGATCCGGATCTTCGGCATCAATTTCGCGGTCGGCGTGGTCACCGGCGTGCCGATGGAGTTCCAGTTCGGCACGAACTGGGCGCGCTTCTCGCGCATCGCCGGCCCGGTGATCGGGCAGACCCTCGGCATGGAGGGCCTGTTCGCGTTCTTCCTCGAGTCGAGCTTCCTGTCGCTCCTGGTGTGGGGCGAGAAGCGCCTCGGCCGCGTGCGCCACTTTGCCGCCGCGCTCGCGCTGTGGATCGGAAGCTGGCTGTCGGGCTACTTCATCGTGACCACGAACGCGTTCATGCAGCACCCCGTCGGGCACGCGGTGAACGCCGACGGCACGCTGCGGCTGGTCGACTTCGGCGCGTTCCTGTTCAACCCGTGGGCGCTCGCCCAGTACGCGCACACCATGGTCGCGACCGTCGTGACCGGCGCGTTCGTGATGGCGGCGGTCGGCGCGTACTACGCGCTGCGCGGCGTCCACGCCGACGCCGCGCAGCGCTTCCTCAGGGTCGGCACGACCGCCGGCCTGCTCGCCGGCGTGCTGGTCGCGTTCCCGACCGGGGACCACCAGGCGAAGCTGATCGCGCGCCACCAGCCCGTGGCGCTGGCCGCGATGGAGGGCCGATTCGAGAGCGGCCCGGACGCCGGCATCCACATGATCGGGCAGCCCAACGTCGCCCAGCGGAAGCTCGACAATCCCGTGCAGGTGCCGGGCATGTTGAGCCTCCTCGCGTTCGGCACGTTCCACGCGAACGTCCCCGGGCTGGACGCGTTCCCCGAGTCCGACTGGCCCGACAACATCGAGCTCCTGTACTACGCGTTCCACATCATGGCCGGCCTGGGCACGATCATGATCGCGCTCATGGGCTTCGCCGCGTTCCTGTCGTGGCGCGGCACCCTGACTCGCGCGCGGGCGATGCTGTGGGCGCTCGCGCTCGCGTTCCCCATGCCCTACATCGCGACCACCGCCGGGTGGATGACCGCCGAGCTCGGGCGCCAGCCCTGGCTGGTGTACGGCTTCCTGCGCACGAAGGACGGCGCGAGCCCGACCGTGCACGGCGGCACCGCGCTGTTCACGTTGATCGGCTTCACCGGGATCTACTTCGTGCTCGGCGTCCTGTTCCTGTTTTTGATCGGGCGCGAGATCGCGCACGGTCCGTCGCACGGCGGGACGGCGCATGGTTGAGACCTGGTACGCGATCGTCGCACTCGTGTTCGCGATCTACGTGGTGCTCGACGGGTTCGACTTCGGCGCCGGCATGGTCGCGCCGTTGGTGGCGAAGACCGACACCGAGCGCCGGCAGGTGCTGGCCGCGATCGGGCCGTTCTGGGACGGCAACGAGGTCTGGCTGCTGG
>JBDTYW010000316.1:0-3463 GCA_040005445.1 Candidatus Eiseniibacteriota bacterium | reverse complement strand
CGCAAGCGCGGCGGTGACGGTGGCGGACGTCCGCCGGCCGGACCTGCCGCAGCTCGCGAACCTATCGTGGGTCGAGGCGGATGCCTCGGACAAGGACGCGCTTGCGCGGCTGATCTCGGGCTTCGACCTGGCGGTCGGCGCGCTGCCTTCGCGCTTCGGCTACGGGGCCATGCAGGCCGCGATCGAAGCCCGCCGGCCGATGGTCGACGTCTCGTTCTCCGGCGAGGACCCGCTGGCGCTCGATGCCGCCGCGCGCAAGGCCGGCGTGACGATCGCGCCCGACTGCGGGCTCGCGCCCGGGCTGTCGCACCTGCTGGCGGGGGACCTGTATGCCCGTTACGGCGCGCCCGAGTTCCTCGAGATCTTGGTCGGCGGCGTGGCGCAGGATGCTTCGCGGCCGTACGGCTACGTCGTCACCTGGTCGCTCGACGACCTGGTCGAGGAGTACACGCGCCCCGCGCGCATCGTGCGGGGCGGCGAGGCGATCGAGTTGCCGGTGTTCAGCGAGACCCGGCCCGTGGAGGTTGTCGACGTCGGCACGATGGAAGCGTTCTTGTCGGACGGCCTGCGCACGCTGATCACGACGCTTCCGGGGGTCTCAGCGATGGAGGAGAAGACGCTGCGCTGGCCCGGCCACGTCGCGGCGATCCAGCCGCTGCTCGCGAGCGGGCGTTTCCTCGATGAGTTCCGCGCGAAGTGCGTCGTGGATCCGCCCGAGGACCTGGTCGCGCTCGTCGTGCGCGCGCGCTGGGCGGACGGCCGCGCTCAGGCGATCACGATGGTGGATCGCTATGACCCGAAGGCGAAGCTCACTGCGATGGCGCGCACGACCGCGTTCACGACCTCGGTCATGGCGCAGCTTGCGGCGCAGGGCGGGATGCCCTCGGCCGGCGTGCTGCCGCCCGAGTGGATCGCCCGGAACCCGGATGCCGTGCGCTTCGTGATCGACGCCATGGCGAGCCGCGGGGTCACGTTCCGGAGCAGCTGACTAGTCGCGGATGCCCTTCGTCGTGATGCGCTCGCCGAGCGCGCTCAGGCGATAGAAGTACACGCCGGGCGCGACCTGGCGGCCCCGCGCATCCGCGCCGTCCCATGTTGCCTCGCCCGGGCCCGCCGCCAGGCCGCGGTCGAGCAGGGTGACGACGCGGCGGCCCGCGGCGTCGAACACCTCGAGGCGGACGTCGGCGGACTGCGCGAGCGCGAAGCGCAGCGTGGTCGTGCCGCCCGCGCGGAACGGGTTTGGCGCGCCGCCCGAGAATGCCACGCGTGCGCCGGGGATGACGGACTCGACGCCGGCGACGGCGGGCGTCGAGAGCGGATCGCCCGGGTCCGAACCCGCGTCGAGTTCGTCGCGATTGAAAAACCCGTCGCGATCGCGGTCGAGCGCCATGCGCGCCCCGGAGGCCGACGGCACGCCGAACCAGGTCAGCTCCGACCCGTCGCCCGCGAGCGCGCGCAGCGCGACCTTCGAGATGCGCGGCTCGGACCCGCGGTCCGGCCGGAAGTCGCCCGCCACCGGGCTGTACAGCCAGCCGCGCTGCTGTCCGCCCGACTTGCCGAGCACGACCAGGTCGCAGTCGCCGGCCGCCGCGCGCGCATAGAGCGTATCGAGCAGCGACGTCGTCCCTGCGAGGTCCCGGTTGCCGGAATACAGCGTGATGCGCCGTCCCACCGCGGGCGCGGTGCCGGTGTCGAACGCGAGCAGGAACGCCTCGACGTCGGCGCGCTGCGGGTTCCCGCCCGGGAACTGGAACACCGGCAGGTTCAGGAAGTTGACCAGGTTGTCGAACGCCCCGTCGTGCGTGAAGCCGTAGCCCGCGCGGTTCACGCTGCCCGGCGCGCGCGACATGTGGTTCTTCTCGTAGGAGTTGCGCAGCTGCGGCACCTTGATGTCCTGGGACTCGAGCAGCGCCTCGTTGTTGAGCACCTGGTCGTTCGTCCCGGTCGGCACGAGGTGACAGGTGTTGCACGTGAACGGGCCGTCGTGGTTGACGTTCATGTACTCGTTCTCGCCGCGCCTCGCGCTTGGCCCGGTCGGCGGGTCGGGCAGCGAGCGATCGAGCTGGCGGTTCGGGTTCGGCCCATAGCGCACGGTCGTGATGAAATCGGCATAGGCCTGCATGTCGCCCGCCGACAGCGAGTCGGTGCGTCCCATCAGGCTGACGAACGCCCCGTTGAAGGCGAGAAGGCCCGAGCGATCGGCGCGCCAGTGCATCAGCCCGATGTCGGAGAGCCCGCGCAGCGTCTGCGTCGTCATCGGCCCCTTCATCGGGTGGAAGCCCTGGAGGAACGCGCCGGCGACCTGGTTCGGCGGCGGGTCCTGATAGTTGCCCTGCGGGTCGCCGAGGTCCCACGCGAGGTTGTCGAAGTTCGCGAACGCGTGGCACGACGCGCACGACGCGTCGCCATGGCCCGAGGTCGCGGCGGCGTCGTAGAGGAACGGGCGGCCGTTCCTGATCGAAGCCGGCGTCGGGTCGAAGCCGATCGGCACGGTGGCGAGTACCTGGTCGGTCGCGGTGCTCACGATCGAGATCGAGTTGTCGAAGCGGTTGAGCGCGTACACGCGGGCGCCGTCGGGCGCCATGGCGAGGCCGGCCGGCCCCTGGCCGACGGCGATCCGCCCGATCACGACTGCGGTCGCGCCGTCGAGCACGCCGAGCTTGTTCGAGCCGAGCGCCGCGACATAGGCCTTCGCGCCGTTCGGCGTGAACCGCAAGTCGGTCGGCTGGGCGAGCGAGAGCGCGATCTCGGACGGCGAGCCCGGTGAACTCGCGTAGTTGATGTGCCCGTTGAGGTGGACCGGCGTGACCGCGCCGGTCGCGGGGTCGACGATCGAGACCCGGTTGCGCACGAACGAGCCGCGCAGGTTGGGCTCGAAGCGCGTCGCGTTCATGGCCTCGGTATTGGTGACGAAGAGCTTTCCGCTGACGGGGTTCGCCGCCAGGTTGAAGAGCAGCGTGCCGACGCCCGTGACCTCGCGCGTGATCGCGCGCGTGCCGCCGTTGATCACGAACACGTCCTTGTCGGGCAGCGTGTAGGGCACGCTCGCGTCCCAGTTGCGGCCGAGCTCGTCGACCCAGTGGACGCCGTCATGGCGCACGATCAGCGCCACATTGGGCGGCACCGGCAGGTCGCCGCGCATCGCGGGAATGGGCGGCGGTGCGCCCATGCCGTCCCGGACGTCCTGGAAGCGCACGACCGTCGTCTTGTTGCCGGACTCGAACGCGGCCGCGTAGACCTGGGTCGTGTCGGGCGACAGCGCCAGGGCGCGCGGGTCCTCACTGAAAAGCGCGATCGGGGCGCCGATGGGAGCGAGCGTCACGGGATCGAACGCCTTCAGGCGATCCTCCGCCGACAGGCAGACGAACGCGACGCGCGCGGCGTTCGGCGCCGAAGACGTCTTCGCGAACACGACGTCGGTCGGCTCGTCGCCCACGCGCAGCGTCCGCACCACGTTGCCCTG
>JBDTYW010000315.1:0-3488 GCA_040005445.1 Candidatus Eiseniibacteriota bacterium | reverse complement strand
GCGGCGCGCGCGTTCGCCTACCTGAGGCGCCTGCAGAACCTCGACGAGTGGACGCTCGGCAGCCGCATGACAACACGCATCGACGACGATACGTGGATGGGCACGGCGTCGGGCTACCAGGCGATGCTGTGCTACCACGTGCGCACGCTCGAACATCCGCGCCTCGGCGCGATCGAGTGGCAGTGCGGCTACCGCTACCGCGAGTACTTCAAGCAATATCCCGTATTCGTGTTCCCGTCGCGCTACGCGGATCCCTACGGCGATGAGGACGGCAGCTACGTCCACTGGATCAGCGTCATCGATCCCGCGCGGCGCACCGAGATGATCATGCAGGGCATCGCGGCCGTGCATCATTACGAGGCCCGGGCGCTCAAGGCGACACTCGAGCGGGGACTGCCGCGGCCGGCGGTGGGACGCATGTCCGTGCTGTCCGACACGATGTGGGTCGACGCCCCGATCGAGATGGCGCGCGCGCTGCTCGCCGACCAGGATGCGCTGCCGTCCTGGGCGCCACACTACCGCGCCGGGCCCTCCGGCGAGTTCGTCGACGAGTACGCGCGGCGCGTCGAGGTCGAGTTCAAGGACTGCGCCCTCGGCGACTACGTCCTGGTCGAGCAGGACTACGCATACCTGGACCTCGGTGAGGTCCAGCGCTGCCCGGTGATCCTGATTCCGAGCGCGCGGGCGTTCGGACCGGATGCGCCCGGGTTCCTCCTGCATCGCGTCGCGTTCGTCCGCAGCGACGGCTCGCATACTTTCGGCCGAACTTCCGCCGCCGACCTCACTGCCGAGAGCATGGCGATCAAGCGCATGCTCGAGGCGCGCGCCGGCAACGGGGCCAGCTTCGCGCGCGGGATGAGCTATCGGCCACAGGCCGTCGTCCACGAGGTTGCCGCCTCCCCGCCCGAGATCTTCTCGCCCGAGTTCGCCGCCGACCCCTATCCGCTCTATCGCCGCATGCGCGACGAGTACCCGCTCTACTTTCATGCGCCGACGCAGGCCTGGATCCTGAGCCGATACGACGATGTGCGCCTCGCACTGCATGATCCGGCGTTCACGACGAAGAGCTACGCCGCGCAGACCGAGCCGCTGCTGGGCAAGACGCTCGTCCAGCTCGACGGTCGCGAGCACTCGCTTCAGCGCGGGCTCCTGACGCCGTCGTTCACGGAGCGGAGCATCCAGGAGCGCTTCTCCGAACTGATCCACAGCGCGATCGACGAGCTGACGGGAACGATCGCCGCGCGCGGCGAGGCGGACCTGATCGGGGACGTCGTCGTCCACCTGCCCGTGCGCATCATGGCGGGACTGCTCGGCCTTCCGCTCCACGATCGCGACCGCTTCCGGATTTGGTACACCGCGTTGATCCAGGGCGCACTCAACCTGACAGGCGATCCGGCGGTCGCGGCGGCGGGGATCGGCGCGCGGGACGAACTCGACGCCTACCTGCGCCCGCTCATTGCCGAACGTCGCGCGCACCCGGGAACCGACCTCATCTCGATGCTCGCGACGACCACGGTCGAGGGCGAGCGCCTGACGGACGAGCAGATCATTCGCTTCGCGATGCTCATGGTGTTCGCCGGCGGGGAGACGACGGAGAAGGGCCTCGCGACCACGCTGCGCAACCTGCTCGCGCATCCCGACGCGCTTGCCGAGGTGCGAGCGGATCGCTCTCTCCTGCCGCGCGCGATTGCCGAGTCGTTCCGGTTCACGGCCCCAACGCACATGGTGCCCAGGCAGACCAACGCGGAAGTTGCGGTCTCGGGCGGCATCCTGCCGGCGGGCGCCGAGGTGATCTGCTTCCTGGGCTCGGCAAACCGCGACGAGCGGCGTTTCGCCGACCCCGACCGCTTCGACCTGCATCGCCCCGAGTCCGATCCCGCGCGCGCGTTCACGGGCGCGGCCGCGCATCTCGCATTCGGCGGCGGCCGGCATTTCTGCCTCGGGGCCGTGCTGTCGCGCTTCGAAATCGAGGTCGCGCTCAGCCGCATCCTCGACGCGTTCCCCGACCTGAGGCTCGAGGGCGACGCGCCGGCCGACGTCGGACTTTCCCTGCGCGGACCGGCGACGCTGCCGGTCCGGTTCAGGGTCCCGACCGGGACGATCCGATGACCCGGACCACGAACGAGAGAATCGCCGGCTTCACGTTCCTCGCCTATGTCGCGCTCGGCATCCACGCGCGATTGTTTGACGAATTCGCTGAATGCTTGAGTTACGCGGCGGCGCAGCCGTCCGCCTGGCACGGCCGTGTCCTGGGCAACCCACATCTGCTAGACAGCTTTGCGCATGACCCACGTCGTCATGCACCGCAGATTCTGAACTATGGTCGTTTTTAGGGGGTCGAGCAGTTCCCCACCCAGGTCCTTCGTATGACTCATCAACCGAGCCTCATCGACAAGATACCGCTGTGTGCCGTCCGGGAGCAGGTACCGACCATTGCCAAGCGCCTGAGCTCTTCCCTCCAGCCCTATCGAGGAGGCGAGTCGGCAGAACAGAACGCCCCCGGGCTTCAGCACGCGCCACATTGCCGCGAGCATGACGTCAAAATGGGCGTCGTCTCTTGCGAAGTGGAGCACCGCGCTACTCAACACGACATCCGCGAACGCGTCCGGAAACATCATGTGCTCCACGGGCTCAATGCGGAAATTGTCGGGTGCTAGCCGCGGGGCCAGACGCGCTGCCAACTGGCGCACGGTCGTGATCGCGATCGAATCAGCGTCGGCGGCGAATACCTCGTAACCGGCCTGCAACAGGTAGACGAGGTTTCTGCCGCTCCCACAGCCCGCATCCACGACTCGCATGGACGGCGCAATGCGACCGCGCAGAAGCTGATCAAAGAGATAGATGTCGATGTCGCCGAACTGGTCTCGAAGCTCAGGCATGGGT
Source organism: Candidatus Eiseniibacteriota bacterium (assembly GCA_040005445.1). Lineage (GTDB taxonomy): Bacteria > Eisenbacteria > RBG-16-71-46 > RBG-16-71-46 > DASYSL01 > JANPEF01. The sequence continues at coordinate 605 of JBDTYW010000315.1, read as the reverse complement.
CACCAGTCAAATTCTCGCCGCGGTTGTCTGACGCTGGCGCCTGGCGGCGGCCGGCGCCTGCAAGCTGTCCGTATCGGCCACCATCGTTCGCGCCGGCCGTCCGTTGTAGCGCATTGTTGGGCTCTCCACCGCGACCCTTTGGGGACTCGTGTACCGCATTTCCGGGAAGGATGTGTTCGAGAATCGCCCCGGCAAGGACTCGTTTCCTCGGACAGGCGAGGCGTTCTGACCGTCGCGGTCTCGTGCTTGGACCGGCGGCGGCCGCATCCCGCAGGGGGCGGGCCGGGCGCTACTCTTGCCCGGATCATGTACGTGGTGGGCCAGTCCGCCCGCTGAACGCGATTGTCAGGCTACACTTCCTGCGCCATTTCAGTACCGCTCTCAGGACCGCGGGTCGAACCCAAAGACGCGGAGCTCTTGCTCGCACCGGCAGGCCTTCGCAATGCGCGCAGCCCACGCGACGGCCTCCTCGCGCGAGGGCAGCTCGAGCACGGTGAAGCCGCCGTCAAGCGGGGGCGCCCACGGGTAGCCGCCCTCGGCGACCGAACCGTCGGCCGAGACGAGCACGGGCGGCACGTCTTCGTCGATGCCGCCGCCGAAAACGT
>JBDTYW010000314.1:0-3491 GCA_040005445.1 Candidatus Eiseniibacteriota bacterium | reverse complement strand
TTCACCATGCCGAGCCGGATCGGCAGCATGAAGCGCGGCGACTCGTACGCGATCTGGAGCGGCCGCAGCTTGCGCGAGGCGAGCTTCGCCTGCTCGCCCAGGTTGACCTTGGCGACGAAGAACTTGAGCCCCTGGCGCAGGTACGAGCCCACGATGCGCTCCGCGCGCGCGGGCACTTTGTAGCCGTTCGCGCGCAGCCAGGTCATGAGGTCCCTGCTCTGGGTCGCCGACAGGATCACGATGTCGTACTCGCCCACCGTGTACTGCGCTTCGACCCGCACGGAGCTCGCCTTGTCGAAGACGAGCTCCACCTCCTGGGCGCGCCCCCCTCGCAGGGAGCCCATCTCGGCCTTCGCGGCCGCCGGCAGCGCGCACGGGTCGGGATCCGGATAGTCCACGAGGCGGGGCGCGGAGAACTGGTCGAGGTGCTCGATCCACGCGCCCTCGCCGACGTGCACCTGGTCCTTCTGCGGCACCACCGCGATCGGCACGACCAGCGCAAACTGGTGGAGATCGCCCTCGTAGTCGTTCGACAGCGTGACCACCGTGCGGTTGCCGTCGCGCGCGAGCACGACCTGCGACGAGTGGTTGTAGAGCTTCGCATCCGACTGCGCGACGTAGAAGCCGCAGAACGCGTGGGCCGGGGCTGCGGCCGCGAGCGTCAGCACGCAAGCCGCGATCGCGGCCCCCGCGCGCGCGGCGGCGGTCGCAGTTGCGCCCGGGCGCGCCGACCGCGCCGCCGCGCCGGCCCGGGGCCAGGCGTGACGCGCTCCCGGGAGCAGGCGATCGATCCCAATCACGAGCGGGGACAACAGGACGAGCGACCACAGGAGGCCGTTCGTGCGATACAGGACGAACGGTACGAACGCGGCGCCCGCCGCGACCAGTGCGGCGAACACCAGGCGCCCGGCGCGGGAATCGGGCGTCGTGCGCGGATCCGAGATCATGAAGAACGAGAACAAGAGGACACCTCCGCTCTGGAGTTGATGGATGGGGGTCGCCCATGGCTGCCCGAGCCACGCGGCGCGCGCGAACACGAGTGAGGCGTAGGCGACGAGGAATCCGAACGTGATGTCCGCGCGGGCGGCGCGGGTCACCACGACGGTGCCGAGGCAGGCGATCAGGAAGCCGACGAACGCGACCTGCCCCCACTGTCCCGGCGACACCCAGGCCGGCAGCCCGAGCGCCAGTGCGAGCACGATCCCGAACGCCGACGGGTTGAACACGGGCCGGCCGCCAACCCGGAGCGCGAACTTGCTCGCCACCGCGGCGAACGCGACGAGCCCGGCGACGGCGGCCGAGTTCGTGCGTAGCAGGAGGCAGAGCGAGAGCGCCGTGATGAGCGCGCTCTTCGGGTCGAAGCGCGGGAGCCCCGCGATCCGGCCGAGCCCGGCCTGGGTGGCGAGCGCGACGCCGAGCAACAGCGCCGCACGCGACCCCGAGACGTCGAATGCGAGTACGGTCATTCCGTACAACAGCAGCCCGGACAGGACTGTGATCTGGTACCAGCGCGGGTCGCGCGGCATGGGATCTCCTTTCGGCCGGTCCACTGACGTGGACGCCCGGGAGATCGATTTCGTTTCTCCGCCCGGGAGCAAGGGGCCCGCGGGTCCGGGTCGCCACGGAGTTGTGGGTTGCACGGGAGCGCGCGGCCGTCCAGTCTGGGCCGCCATGGCCCGCCTCGAACCCGCTCCTTCCCCCGCCCGGCAGAGCCTGTTGCTACTCGGCGCGCTCGCGCTCGGCTACGTGCTCCTGCACGTGGCGTTCCTCACGCGCTATGGGATCTTCCGGGACGAGCTCTATTACGTCGCCTGCTCCCGCCACCTGGCGTGGGGTTTCGTCGACCAGCCCCCGTTCTCGATCGCCGTGCTCGCGGCCGTGCGCGCGCTGTTCGGCCCCTCGCTCGAGGCGATGCGCCTCGTCTCCGCGCTGTGCGGCGCCGGCATGGTCGTGCTCACGGGCTGGCTCGCGCGCGACCTGGGCGCGGGACGCCTCGGGCAGGCGATCGCGGCGCTGGGGGCGATGGCCGCCCCGGTCATGCTCTATGCCACGCACGTCTATTCGATGAACGCGTTCGAGTTCGTGCTCTGGCCAGCCGCGTCGCTGCTGCTGGTGCGCGCGTTGCGCGATGGGGGAGATGGCCGGTGGGCGGCGTTCGGGCTCGTCGTCGGAATCGGCCTGCTCAACAAGGTCAGCATTTCGTGGTTCGTCGCGGGGGCGCTGCTCGGCGTCCTGCTCACGCCCACGCGCGGCGTGTTGCGCACGCGCGGGCCCTGGATCGCGACCGCGATCGCCGGCCTGGTCTTCATGCAGCACGTCTGGTGGCAGGTCGTGCACGGCTGGCCCACGCTCGAGTTCATGCGCAACGCGACCGCGTCCAAGATGACTGCGAGCGCGCTGCCGGACTTCGTGGTGGGACAGGTCATGAGCATGAACCTGTTCCTCGACCCCCTGTGGATCGGGGGGCTGCTCGTGCTGCTGTTCGCGCCGTGGGCGCGCCGGCAGCGCGTGCTCGGGATTGTGTACCTGGCGACGTTTGCGTTGCTCGCGGTTGCGGGAAGGAGCCGTGCTTCGTATCTCGCGCCCGCGTATCCCGCGCTGTTTGCCGCGGGTGCCGCCGCGATCGATCGCTTCCTGAAGGCGCGATCGCTCCGCGTCCGGTGGGGGCTGGGCACGGCGGCAGTCGTCGTGAGTCTCGTGGGCGGCCGATTGGTCATGCCGCTCGGCATACCGGTCTACTCACCGGAACGCCTGGTCATCATGATGGAGCGCATCGGGATGACCCCGCGGCCGGAGGAGCGGCATGTGCCGCCGCCGATCCCGCAGCACTTCGCGGACATGTTCGGCTGGGAGGACCTCGCCGTGCGCGTCGCGCGCATCCACCGGGCGCTCCCGCCCGAAGATCGGCAGGCGTGCGCGATCTACGGGCAGAACTACGGGGAGGCCGGCGCGATCGACTACTTCGGTCCGGGGCTGGGGCTGCCCCCCGCGGTGTCGGGCCACAACAACTACTGGCTGTGGGGACCTGGGCCGGCGGCGCCCCGCGTCGTGATCGTGATCGGCGGCAACACCGGGAACCTGCGCGACCTGTTCGATTGGGTGGTGGTCGCGGATTCGACCGACCAAACCTGGTGCATGCCGTACGAGAATCACCTGCCGATTCACGTCTGTCGTGGCCTGAGGCAACCACTTGCGGCAATCTGGCCCGGCCTCAAGGAGTTCATCTAGCCCGGGGTGGCGGCGATTCCCCCGGCCCGATCCGCCGCCCGCCTGGGCGGAGCGCGCCCGAAATCCCGTTGATCGGCGATCCTCGGAGGTCTAGCCTGAGTGGCCGCCGGAACATGTGACCCTTGCTCGACCTCTTCGGCAATGGGGCCGCCGGGCCCCCATTTCGACCTGCATTCCCATAGTTTCCCCTGCCGTTTCGCTGGAGGAATCCATGAAGCGATTTTGGCCCGCGCTCGCGATGCTCGCGCTGGGCATCGTATCGG
>JBDTYW010000313.1:0-3494 GCA_040005445.1 Candidatus Eiseniibacteriota bacterium | reverse complement strand
CGACCAATCCCACGGTCAACGGCGAGGCCACCGCGATGTACCTGCAGAAGCTGCTCCTGCCGCTCGGCGTGCGGGTGACGCGCATCGCGCGCGGCGTGCCGGTCGGCTCCGATCTCGAGTACTCGGACGTGGTCACGCTGGCGCGCGCGCTCGAAGGCCGCAAGGACATGGACTAGACTCGCCTCTCGTCTCCGCCGCTGCGAGGGCTCATGGTCGGTCGCCGGATCTCCCACTACCTGATCGAGGACCGCCTCGGCGCGGGCGGCATGGGCGAGGTCTACCGCGCGCTCGATCTCGCGCTCGGCCGCCCGGTCGCGCTCAAGCTGCTGCGCTCCGATCCCGCCCACTCGCCCGAGGAGTCCGCGTTCCGGCGCGCCCGGCTGGTGCGCGAGGCGCGCGCGTCGGCCCGGCTCCAGCACCCCTCGATCGCCACGTTCCACGAGGCGGGGGAGGAGGACGGGGAGGTCTTCCTCGCGCTCGAGTACGTCGAGGGCGAGACCCTGCGCGCGCGGCTCGCGCGCGGACCGCTCGCCCCGGCCGAGGCGGTGTCGATCGCCGGCTCCCTGCTCGAGGCGCTGACCCACGCCCACGCCGCCGGCCTGATCCACCGCGACCTCAAGCCCGAGAACATCATGCTCACCACGACCGGCGGGGCGAAGCTGCTCGACTTCGGCCTGGCGCGGCCGTTCGACGCCGACGGCGCCGAGGCCACGCGCGTGCAGACGCTGCTCACTGAGGAGGGCGTGGTGCTGGGCACGCCCGGCTATCTCGCGCCCGAGCAGGCGCGCGGCGAGACCGCCGACCCGGCGAGCGACGTGTTTGCCCTCGGCGTCGTGCTCTACGAGATGCTCTCGGGGCGACCAGCGTTTGCAGGCAAGAACGCGCGCGAGCGCCTCGAGGCGGTGCGCGGCGGGGACGTGGTCGCGCCCCTGCCCGCGTCCATCCCTCCCGCGCTCGCGCAGGTCGTGGCGCGCGCGATGGAACGCACGCCGGGCGAGCGCTACGCCGGGGCAGGAGCGTTCCTGCAGGCGCTGCGGGTGCTGCGGGAGGGAGGTCTGGTCGAACGCGCGGCCTCCGAACGCGAGCAGGCGCCCTCGCTCGCCGTGCTCGACTTCGTGAACCTGAGCCGCGATTCCGACGCCGACTGGATCGGCGGCGGCCTGGGCGAGAACCTCGCCTCGGAACTGGGGCAGCTCGAAGGCGTGTCACTCCTGCCGCGCGCGCGGGTGGCGCGGGCGCGCGCCGAGGTTCGCCTCGCGGGCGCCGGAGCCGCGGATACGGAGGGCGAAGCGCGCTCGGTCGGGCAGCGCCTCGGCTGTCGCTGGACGGCGGCGGGGGCCTACGAGCGCAAGGGCGAGGCGCTCCATGTGACCGTGCGCGTGCTCGACGTCGCGACCGACGAGGTGATCCACGCCGAGCGCGTCGAGGCCCCGGTCCACACCCTGTTCGACCTCCAGGAGCGCCTGGCCGCCGGCGTGCGGAGGGCGCTCGCGCAGAACCTCCATCCGGATGCGCCGCGCTCGGAGATGGCGAAGTTCGCGAGCTGGGCGGGCGAGTCCGCAGCCCCGCGCGGGGCGCCCGACCTGGCGGCATACGAGGCGCATGCGCGCGGGCGGCAGAAGTGGCTGCGGCTCGAGAAAGGCTCGCTCGACGAGGGGCGCGCGTACTTCGAGGAGGCGATCCGCCTCGACCCGATGATCGCCGCCGCGTTCGCCGGGCTGGCCTCGATCCATGCCATGCGCTTCACGTTCCGCACCGACCCGGCCGAGCTGGAGTCGGCGATGGCGTACGCCCGCCGGGCGATCGAGCTCGATCCCGCGCTGGGCGAGCCGCACGTCTGGCTGTGCTACGCGCTGGCCCGCCTGCGGCGCATGGACGAGGCGCTCGCGGAATCGCGCCGGGTGATGGAACTCGACCCGACGAACGGGCACGGGCCCTACTTCGGGGGCTGCGCGCTGCTCGTGCTGCGCCGGCTCGACGAGGCGGTTGCCCTGTTCCAGCGCACGCTTGAGCTCGAACCCACGTTCGGCTTTGCCTGGCTCGCGCTCGGCTGGGCGCACCTCGAGTCGGGGCGCACGGACGAGGCGGCCTGGTGCTTCGAGCAGGGGCGCCACTTGGAGACCCACCCAGTGCGGACCGGCCCGACGACCGGGATCGCGGCCTACGCGGGCGAGGCCCGCCGCCGCCAGGGCCGCCTTGCCGAGGCGCGGGCGCTCGCCATGGAGGGCCTCGCGGCGGTCGAGCGCACGGACCACATGTATCGCGACACGTTCCGCGCGTTCGCGCTCGCGACGCTCGGCCGGACCGCGCTCGACCAGCGCGATCCGGCGAGCGCACGCGCCGCGTTCACCCAGCTCTGCTCCCATGTCGAGGGCCGCGAACACACGCTCGGCGGCGGGCACTACCTCGTGCAGGGGCTCGCCGGGCGCGCCGCCGCGGGCGAGGGCGAAGCGTCGTTCGAGCGCGCGCTCGCGCTGTTCGAGGCGCGCGACGCGTTCGACTGGTCATGGATGTGGGGATCGAACGACGTCGACACGCTACCCCTGCTCGCGCGCGCCGCGCACGCGCTCGGGCGCAAAGAACTCGCCACGGAACTCGACGCGCGCGTCGCGAGCGCCACCCGAATCGTCCCCGGAGCGAGCGCGGCGCGAGCCGGGGGCCGGTAAGTTAACTCACCATCTTTGAACTATTTGCTTGTGCCTCACGCGCACGTTCTCCTATAAACCATGGAACAGCCCGACGCGCTCCCCGTGAGGAGCGCTTCGATCGCGGATCTTAGGTCCGCGCGCGAACCACCACCGCAGGGCTGCGGGGGGAGTCATGGCGAACTGGGCGTTGTTCGAAGAGGATTTCCGGGCCGTCGACGCGGTGCTCACCGAGCTCCTGCGCCGCACGCATGCCCTCAGCGTCCACCTGATCGACCGGTCGGGCGCGCTCGTCACGAGCGTCGGCGCCGCTTCCGATTTCGATCTCCCGACGTTTGCCTCGCTTGCCGCGGCCGACGTCGCCGCGAATGCCGAGCTGGGCAATCTCTTCGGTAGGCAGAGCCTCGATACCGTCGTCTTCCTGGGCGAGCCGCGCTCCATGGCCTCGACCCTGATCGGCGAGCGCGTCATCGTGTGCGTCATCTTCGACAAGAAGTCGACGCTGGGCCTCGTCCGGCTGCGCTCCAAGCGGGCGGTCAAGGACCTGGCGCCCGTGTTCGACTCGCTGTTCGAGCGGCTCGGGCTGAATCCGCCTGCCGAAGTGCCGGCAACCGCCCTCGATCTGAGCGCCTACGATCCCGAGGCCGCGTTCCGCCGCGAGGCGTCCATGCGCGTCGACGAGCTCCTGGGCGGCATGTTCGACGGGCCGAGCTTCGGCCCCGACCCCATCCAGGACTGAGCGGCCCTTGGCGATCCTGAACGCCCGCGAGGGCACGTTGCGGCTCAAGGTCGTGTACGTGGGCGCCGCGATGTGCGGCAAGACCACGAACCTCGTCCACCTTCACAAGT
>JBDTYW010000312.1:0-3496 GCA_040005445.1 Candidatus Eiseniibacteriota bacterium | reverse complement strand
GCTGACGCGCATCCTCGGCGTGCCGGCGGAGGAGCTCAACGCGGTGGTCAAGCGCGCCGTGCGCTCGGGCGTGAGCACGCCGTTTCGCCAGGACGTGGATCCCTTGCTGGTGTCGCAGATCGAGGAGTCGCGCGGCGACCTGCCGAACGTCGAGGTCGTGGTCAGCCCGCGGCGTTTCTACCCGCTCGGGCTGGCTGCGGCCCATATTCTTGGTTACGCTGGCGAGATCAACGATGCCGAGCTCGAGACGCGCAAGGACAAGGGCTACCGCATTGGGGACCTGATCGGGCGCTCGGGCCTGGAGCGCTCGTACGAGGAAGCGTTGCGCGGTAAGGACGGGCACCAGTACGTCGTGGTCAACGCTCTCGGTCGGCGCGTGGGCACGCTCGAGGACATCCCGCCGGTGCCGCCGCGCCCGGGTGAGGATCTCAAGCTCGCGCTCGACCTGGACGTGCAGCAGGCCCTCGAGGGCGCGATGGCGAACGTCGCGCGCGGGGCCGCGGTCGCGATCGATCCGCGCACCGGCGGCATCCTCGCCATGGTGAGCCGGCCGTCGTTCGATCCCAATGAGTTCGCGCGCGGCCTCTCGCGCGCCCGCTGGCAGGAGTTCATGACCGACGACGCGTACCCGCTGCTCAATCGCGCGATCCAGGCGGCGTACCCTCCGGGGTCGACCTACAAGGTCGTGACCTCCCTCGCCGGGCTCGAGGAGAACGCGATCGACCCGACGACGCACTTCCCCGTGTCTTGCACCGGCGGCTACCGCTACGGCAACCGCTATTACAAGTGCTGGAACCATTCAGGGCACGGGAGCCTGGCGCTCACCGCGGCGCTCGCCCAATCGTGCGACGTGTACTACTACCAGCTCGGGCTGCGCGTGGGCGTCGACGGGCTCGCCCTGTGGGCGCAGAAGATGGGCCTGGGGGCCAAGACCGGAATCGACCTGCCGCAGGAGCGATCCGGGCTGATCCCGACGTCGCGCTACTACGACAAGCGGCGCGGCGCCGGCAAATGGTCGCGCGGCGTCACGCTGAACCTCGCGATCGGGCAGGGGGAGGACCTGTTGACCCCGCTGCAGCTCGCGATGATCCCCGCGACCGTAGCCAGCCGCGGACGCGTTGCCCGCCCGCACGTGGTCGAGCAGATCCTCGACCCGGTGACCGGCCAAGGCCGCGCGGTCAGCCCGCCGCCCAAGACCGCGCTCGTGCTCCCGGCCGAGACCTGGGATGCACTCTCGGCCGCGATGGAACAGGTCGTCGCCGGCGGCACCGGCGGGGCGGCGCGCGTGCCGGGCGTGCGCGTGGGCGGCAAGACCGGGACGGCCCAGACCTCCTCGGGCCAGGACCACGCCCTGTTCATCTGCTACGCGCCGATCGACGACCCGCAGATCGCGATCGCAGTCGTGGTCGAGCACGGCGGCCACGGCGGCTCGACGGCCGCCCCGATCGCGCAGAAGGGGCTGGTCGCCCGGCTGGCGCCCCAGCTCTGGGCGGCGCAGAAGCTCGCCGCCGCACATGCCGACTCCCTGCTCGCCCACGCCGGCCCGCGCGCGGTCGCCGCCGAGGTGCCGCAGGCGGCCGTTCCCGACTCGCTGCTGGGAGACTGACATGGCTCACGCCCTCGCCGATCGCCGCCTTCTGCGCCAGCTCGACTGGCCCCTGCTCGGGGCCGTGCTCGCGCTCGCCGCGCTCGGCGTCTGCCTCGTTTACAGCGCGACCTCGTCGCCGGGTTCGACGCATGCGGGCTTCCAATGGCGCCAGCTGACGTGGCTCGCGATCGGGATCGTGCTCGCCTGGGGCGTGGCCGCGGTGCATTACCGCATCTACGACACGCTCGCCTGGTTCGGCTACGCGATCTCCCTGCTGCTGCTGATCCTGGTGTTCCCGATCGGCACCGAGGTGCTCGGGGCCAAGCGCTGGCTGCGTCTCGGCGGTTTCCAGTTCCAGCCGTCGGAGATCGCGAAACTTTGGACGATCTTCGTGCTGGCGCGCCATCTCGATCAGAAGCGGCTCGACCTCTCGCGCGCGAAGAACTGGGTGATCCCGATGTTCATCGTGTTCACGCCCATGGCGCTTGTGCTCAAGGAGCCGGACCTCGCGACCTCGCTGTCGTTCTTCGTGTTCTTCATCGCGATGATGTTCTGGGCCGGCATGCCGATCACGACCATGCTGCTCGCGCTTTCGCCGGTGATGAGCGTCGCGCTGTTCTTCCTGACCCGCAGCGAGTGGCCGTTCGCGATCCTGTTCTTCGCCCTCCTGGCGTGGGCGCGGCCGCGGCTGCCCGTGCTGGTCTCGCTGCTCGTGATCAACGGGGCCGTGATGATCGGCCTGCCCCACCTGTGGAACGGGCTCGAACCCTACCAGCGGGGTCGCATCGAGACTTTTCTCAATCCTGACGAAGACCCGACCGGCGCCGGCTACCAGGTCATCCAGTCGCAGATTGCGATCGGATCCGGCGGGCCGATGGGCCGCGGCTACCTGCAGGGGACCCAAAAGGGGCTTTCTTTCCTTCCCATGAAGCACACGGACTTCATCTTCTCCGTACTGGGGGAGGAACTCGGCTTCTGGGGCACGACGCTCGCGCTCTTCCTGTTCGGCGTCGTGTGCTTCCGCGGCCTGTGGATCGCCCAGAGCGCGCGCAACGCGTTCGGCAGCCTGATCGCGGTCGGGGTGGTCTCGGTCTTCTTCTACCACGTGTTGCTGAACGTGCTCATGACCGTGGGGTGGGCGCCGGTCGCCGGGGTTCCCCTGCCCCTGTTATCCTATGGAGGCACCTCGCTGGTGATGAATTGCCTGCAGGTGGGCATCCTGCTCAACGTCGGCCTTCGGCGGCACGAATACTGAGGTTCCATGTTTCCCGAGATCTTCCACATCGGTCCGTTTCACCTGCGCTCGTTCGGGGTGATGCTCGCGCTCGCGTTCCTGGTGGGCACGTGGATCGCCCTCGCGGAGGCGAGGAGGCGCGGCGTCGACGAGTCCAAGCTGCTCAACCTCGTGCTCGTCATCCTCGTGAGTTCGATCGTGGGCGCGCGCGGCATGTACGTGTTCACCCACCTCGCCGACTATCGCGCGAACCCCGCGCTCGCGTTCGCGCTGTGGGAGGGCGGGCTCACGCTCGACGGCGGCTTCGCGCTCGGCACGCTCGGCGGCTTCGCCTACATGCGTAAGGCGGGGCTGCCGCTCGGGACCACCGCCGACGTGGTCACGCCGTCGGTTGCGCTCGGCGTGGGCATCGCGCGCATCGGGTGTTTCCTCAACGGTTGCTGCTTCGGGTTGCCGGGCCATGAGGCCTGGTGCCTGCGCTTCCCGGCCGGCTCGCCGCCCGATGCGATCTTCCCGGGCATGGCGCTCCATCCGTCCCAGCTCTACAACGCGTTCGCCGCGTTCGGCCTGTTCGCACTCATGCTCCTCTTGCGCGGCCGCTTCAAGGCGCCCGGGCAATTGTGGTGGACGTTCCTCGCGCTCTTCATGCTGGTGCGTATTCCGATCGACGCCAC
>JBDTYW010000311.1:0-3507 GCA_040005445.1 Candidatus Eiseniibacteriota bacterium | reverse complement strand
CGACCAGGAGAAGCCCGACTACTGGGCGCTCGCCTGGGACTCGGAACTGCCGACCCGCCGCCACGTGAGCTATCCCGAGTACAAGGCGCACCGTCCGCCGATGCCCGAGGACCTGGTGCGGCAGTTGCCGCAGATCCAGTCGGTCGCGCGCGCGCTCGGCCTGCCGGTGATCGAGGTGCCGGGGACCGAGGCCGACGACGTGATGGCGACGCTCACCCGGCGCGCGGTGGCCGAGGACATGGACGTCGTGCTGGTGACCAACGACAAGGACCTGCAGCAGCTCGTCACCCCGCACGTGACCGTGCTCGCCCCGGGCGGGGGCGGCAAGGACGACGTCTGGATGGACGAGGCGGCGGTCCAGGCGAAGTGGGGCGTGCCGCCCTCCGGGCTGCGCGACGTGCTCGCGCTCATGGGCGACTCGAGCGACAATATCCCGGGCGTGCCCGGCGTCGGCGAGAAGACCGCGGTCGACCTGATCGCGCAATTCGGATCCCTCGACGCGCTCTACGCCCGCCTGCCCGAGGTCAAGCGCGACTCGCTGCGCTTGAAATTGTTCGAGCACAGGGACCGTGCGTTCGAGTCGCAGGACCTGGTCAAGGTCGACGACGACCTGCCGATCAGGGAGCCCTGGCAGGAGCTGTCCGTCCAGCCGATCGAGGGCCCGCGCCTCGCGGCGCTGGCTCAGGAACTCGGCCTCGCGCGCCTGGCGCGCTACGCGGGTGAAGCTGCGAAAGCCGCCGGTGCCGCGCCCGCGGCCACGACGGAAGCCGCGGAGCCGGAAGTCGCCCCGGCGCCGGAGACGGACGCGGGGCAGCTCGGCTTCGGGTTCGACGCGTCGCCCGCGTCCGCCCCCCTGCCCCGGCCGGCGCGGGCGGGGGGCGCCCCGGCCGTCTCCGCCGGCGCGGGCGACGAACTGCCGGCGGCGTTCGGACCGCCGGTGCGCATTGTCACCGATCCCGCGGAGCTGCGCGCGCTGGTCGAGCGCCTGGCCGCCCTGCCGTCGGGCTTCGCGATCGACACCGAGACCACGTCGGAGGATCCGCTCAAAGCGCGCCTCGTCGGCGTCGGCCTGTCGTGGGGCGAAGCGCCGGTCTACCTGCCGATCGCCCACGCCGGCGGTCCGAACCTTCCGCTCGAGGCGTTCGAGACCGCGTTCGCGCCGCTGCTCGCGGATCCGCGCGTGCCGAAGATCGGCCAGCACTTCAAGTACGACCAGCTCGTGCTGCGCGGCGCCGGGCTCGCGGTCGCCGGCCTGGCCTGCGATACCATGGTCGCGTCCTACCTGCTCGATCCCGAGACGCCGCACAACCTCGACTTCCTGGCACGCACGCACCTCGGTGTCGAGAAGATCCCGACGTCGGCGCTCCTCGGCAAGCGTGGGAAGGACCAGACCACGATGGACCTCCTGCCGGTCCCGCTGGTCGCGGCGTACTGCGGCGAGGACGCGCACGTGACCTGGCTGCTGGCCGAGCAGTTCGTGCCGCAGCTCGTCGCCCAGGGACAGGCCGCGCTGTTCCGCGACGTCGAGATCCCGCTCTCCGACGTGCTCGCGGACATGGAGTGGGAAGGCGTCGCGCTCGACGCGCCGTTCCTCGCCGCGATGTCGACGCGCATCACCGAGGAGATCGCGGGGCTCGAGAAGCGCATCCACGACGTCGCCGGCAAGACCTTCAATATCCAGTCCACGCAGCAGCTCGGCGAGATCCTGTTCGGCCAGCTCGGCCTGCCCGGCGGTCGCAAGACCAAGACCGGGTTTTCGACGGACAGCGAGGTGCTCGAGGAGTTGGCCACGCGCCACGACCTGCCCCGGCTGGTCCTGCAATACCGCCAGCTCACCAAGCTCAAGTCCACGTACGTGGACGCGCTGCCCGCGCTCGTGCTGCCGCGCGACGGCCGGCTGCACACCTCGTTCCACCAGACGGTCGCGGCCACCGGGCGGCTCTCGTCCTCGGACCCGAACCTCCAGAACATCCCGTTCCGCACCCCGCTCGGGCGCGAGGTGAGGCGCGCATTCGTCGCCCGCCCGGGTTGGAAGCTCGTGTCCGCGGACTACTCCCAGGTGGAATTGCGGCTGATGGCGCACCTGTCGCGCGATCCCGCACTGGTCGACGCGTTCGCCCGCGGCGAGGACGTGCACGCGCGCACGGCGCAGCGCGTGTTCGGCCTGCCCGGGAGCCAGGCGCCGACCGCCGAGCAGCGCGCGATGGCGAAGGTCGTGAACTTCGGCGTGATGTACGGCATGGGATCGCGCTCGCTCGCGCGCCAGCTCGGCATTCCCGTGCCCGAGGCGACGAAGTTCATCGACGAGTACTACCGCACGCACGAGGGCGTGAAGCGCTACCTCGAGGGCGAGGTCGAGTCCGCGCGCGCGAAGGGCTACAGCGAGACGATTCTCGGCCGTCGCCGCGCGCTGCCCGCGCTCACGCAGTCCAACGGGCTCGCGCGCTCGATCGCCGAGCGCGCGGCGATCAACGCGCCGATCCAGGGCTCGGCCGCCGACCTGATCAAGGTCGCGATGGTGCGCCTCGCGCGCGACCTCGAGGCGCGGGGGCTGGCGGCCCGCCTAGTGCTCCAGGTGCACGACGAACTGCTGGTCGAGTGTCCCGTCGGCGAACTCGAGGTCGCACAGAAGGCCGTGGTCGAGGCGATGACCCACGCCATGCAGCTCTCGGTGCCGCTCGAGGTGCAGGTCGGCGCGGGCGACAACTGGTTCGAGGTCCACGGTTGAACGCGCGGCGTGAGCGGCCGACCGACGGCCTGTACATCGTCGGGGTGACGGGCGGTATCGGCAGCGGCAAGAGCACGCTCGTCCCCCTGCTCGTGGCCGCGATGCCGTCGGAGCGGGTCGACGCCGATCGGCTCGGGCACGCCGTGCTCGAGCAGCCGGCGGTGGCGCACGCGCTCGCGGCGGAGTTCGGGGCCGACGTGCTCGACGGCGGGGGCCGCGTGCAGCGCGCCGTGGTGGGGGCGCGCGCGTTCGCCGCGCCCGCTCGCCTGGCCGCGCTCGACGCGATCACGCGGCCGCCGCTGCTCGCGCTGGTCGAGGCCACGCTGCGCGAACACGCGGAGCGCGGGTTCGTCGGCCAGGTCGTGCTCGATGCCGCGCTGCTCGTGGAGTGGGACAGGGGGAGCTGGTGCGACCACGTGATCGCCGTGGTCGCCGATCCCGCGGCGCGCGCGCGCCGGCTGATCGCGCGCACCGGCTTGGACGAGGCGGCCGCCGCCCGGCGCATCGCCGCCCAGAGGCCGGACGCGGCGCGCGCCGCCGACGCCGACGACGCGATCGCGAACGACGGCACGATCGAGGAGTTCCTGGAGCGCGGAGCCGCCTTGGCGGCGCGCGTCGCCGGGCTCGCCCGCGCCGCGCTTGCCGCGCGCGGCCACGTCCTGTAACCTTCGGCGTCGATTCCCGCGCACCACCCGAACCCCCGAGAGACGCATGAACCAGGCCGTCAACCTGCAGGATCTCGAACGCCGTCTGGAGAAGGTCGGAACCACGCTCGACCA
>JBDTYW010000310.1:0-3520 GCA_040005445.1 Candidatus Eiseniibacteriota bacterium | reverse complement strand
TGGTTACGTGATGGCGGCGCTGTGCGCCTGCATGCCGGTCCAGAGCGAGCCCACAACCACGGGCGACAGTGACGACAGCAGCACCGGCGGCGCGGCGACGACCTCCGAGGACCCAACCAATGTCCATGAGACCGACCCGATCCAGACCGTCACCAGCGAGACCGACGCCGACCCGACCACCTCGAGCACCGGCACCAGCGCGGACGACACCACCACCACGGGCGCCCCCGACACCGGCGATGTCTGCCCCGGCCTCGTCAACAGCGTCGCCGACATGATCACCGGTCCGCGCTGCGAGCTGGTCCTGCGCTTCGACACCGACAGCGCGCTGCAGGGCTGGCACGTCGCCTGCGGCGAGGTCTCCCAGTCCGCCACCTACGACGAGAAGAGCGCCCTCGCGGCCACCAGCTGCTGCGGCGACGGCACCTTCCTCAACGTGCCCAACGGCATGGGAGAAATCTTCAGCCCCTTCGTCGTCTACCTCGCGCCCATGGATCCGACGGACGGCGGCGTGGCGGTCATCAGCAACCACCTCGGCGCCGTCGTCTTCGACACCAGCATCGGCATCGACGGGCCCGGGACGATCTCCGTGCCCAAGCCTCTGAGCCCCGCCGACGGGCTCGTGGACCCGGGCGACTGCTCGGCCGCGGGCTTCAGCTTCGCCGACCTCGCCGTCTACCACGCCGGTGATGGCAACAACCCGATCGTGGTCGCAAGGGCCGACATGCACGGCAGCTCGCTGAGCCTGCGCCAGGTCGAGCCCTACGCGACGGAGTTCCGCGGACTCGACGAGGTCGGCATCGACTCGCTCTCGGCCGTGCGCGCGAGGGCGTTCCTCTCGGAAAACCGGGCGCTCTGGCCGCGATTGGCAGGGTGGAAGCTCGCGCGCTTCTTCCGGGTGACCGGCGAGGCGGGCAAGTCGCCGTGGCGGGATCCCGTATTCTGGTCGTGGGGCCTGCTCGCGCCGTTCGCGCTCATCGGCTTCGCGCGCGCGCTCACCCGGCCGCGCTCCCCCGCCGCTGTGCTCGCGCTCGCGGTCGTCGCGCAGACCGCGCTCGCGGTCGTGTACTGGGGATCGCTGCGCATGCGGGCCCCGATCGAGGTCGTGCTGATCGCACTCGGGGCGGGGGTGGTGGCGGCGCTGGCGCTGCGGCTGCGGGGCGCGGGGGGTCGACCCGCGTAGGTCGACCTCCCGCCCGGCCGCGCGAGCGGCCTAGTTCTCCCGGTAGGTGCTCGTGATCCGGAAGCGTGCGTCGTACTCCGCGCTCACGTCGCCGCTCGACGAGCCGATCACGAGCTTGCAGCCGAAGCTGCGGCCCACCATCGACTGCGCGCGCAAGTCGGTCGGCAGCAGCTCGCGCTGTCCCCCGCCGGTCGCGGCGCCCGGGTCGAGCAGCACGTCGACGGGAATCAGGTAGTCGGCGTAGCGCTGCCCCGGCTGGATCCAGGTCACCTCCTGCGCCTGGTCCCGGCGGTCGTAGGCGATCCCGCGGTGCACGGCCTTCGACCGCCGGCCGTCGACGTCGATGAACGTGCACTCGTCCCACAGGATCTTGACGGCGACGCCGCGCCGGTTTTCGATCTGGAAGAACACCGCACTCGTGTCGGGCTTGAAGTAGACATAGAAGTTGCGGTCGGTGATCGAGAACTTGTCGTTCGGCGGGGCGGTCATCTCGAAGCGATACTTCCAGCCGGTCGCGAGCGGATCCGTCGGCGCCGCGGTCGGCACCGTGCCCGAGACCGCCTGGCCGGTCGGCGGCGCTCCGAGCGTGGGCGTGCTTGGCGGCGGCGACACCGCGTCGGTCACGGGCTCCGCCGACGGCGGGTTCTGTGCCGCGCCCCCGCCGCAACCGGCGAGCACGCCGAGCAGCCCTGCCATCGCCACCAGGCGCGTTGCCGCCCCTCTCGATCGAACCAGAACGACGTCCATGCTTCCTGCCCTCCGGGGTCCCTGGGTCCCACCTCCGCGTCGGCCGATTCCGGCGAACGATCGCCCGCTACGGTACACCAGCGGCGGTGCTTTAGGAACGCCGCGCAAGCGCCGCCTCGATCGCCTCCTGGTACTTGAGCCCGCTGCCGGTGTTGAACACCACGACCCGCTCGCCGGCCCGGATCTCGCCCCGGGCCACGAGTGCCTCCAGCCCCGCCCACGCCGCCCCGCCCTCGGGCGCGGCCAGCACGCCCAGGGCGCGCGAGAGCACGAGCGTGCCGTCGAGCATCGCGTCCTCCCCCACGGCCAGCGCGGCGCCGCCCGAGGCGCGCAGCACCTCGAGCATCCAGCGGTCCCCGACCGCGACCGGCACGCGCAGCCCGGCGGCGAGCGTCGACGGGTTCTCCCACGGCGTCGCCTCCGCCGCGCCGGAGAGGAACGCGCGCGGGATCGGCGCGCAGCCCTCCATCTGGATGCTGTACAGGCGCGGCCTTTGGCCGGGTTCGATCCAGCCGAGCGCCGTCATCTCGTCGAACGCCTTCGCCATGCCGACCAGCCCCGTGCCCCCGCCCGTCGGGTAGATCACGGCGTCGGGCAGGGTCCAGCCGCCCTGCTCGGCGATCTCGTAGCCCATGGTCTTCTTGCCCTCGGCGCGAAACGGCTCCTTGAGCGTCGAGAGGTCAAACCAGTCCTTGCCCGCGACCTCGCGCAGGCGACGCCCGGCGTCGGTGATGAACCCGGGCACGAGCGTCACGTGCGCGCCGAGCGCGCGCGCCTCGAGCACGAACGCGCGCGGGCAATCCTCGGGCACGAACACGTGCGCCTCGATCGCCGCCCGCGCCGCGTACGCGGCGAGCGCACCGCCCGCGTTGCCCGCCGAAGGGAGCGCGACCACGCGCGCGCCGAACGCATGCGCGAGGTTGACCGCGAGGCAAAGCCCGCGCGCCTTGAACGACCCGGTCGGATTCGGGGACTCGTCCTTGATCCACAGCTCGGCGAGGCCGAGGCGCCGGGCCTCCACGGGAAGCCCGAGCCGGGGCGTCATGCCCTCGCCGAGCGAGATCGGGGCGCGGTCGAGCGGGAGCGGCAACAATTCGCGGTAGCGCCAGAGCGTGGGCTCGCGGCCGACCAGCGCTGCGCGGTCGAATCGCCCGCGCAGCGCCGGGAGGTCGTAGCGCGCGGCGAGCGGGCGGCCGCAGGTGCAGAGGCCGCGCCAGGCGTCGGCATCGTAGGTCAGGCCGCACGCCGTGCACTCGAGGTGGGAATGGTTCCCCTTCATCGCCTCACGCCCCCGGGCCGGGTCTTGCCGCGGCCGCCGGGCCGGATCGCGTCGCGCGACGGAGCCGCGCCCTCGAGCTCGGCATAGAGCCTGAGGTAGGCCGCATAGCGGTCCGCGCCGACACCCCCGCCCTCGAGGGCGGCGGTGACCGCGCAGCCGGGCTCGGCGCGGTGGGCGCAATCGGAGAAGCGGCAATCGCCGTGCCCGCGGCATTCGGGGAACAGGCGCGCCAGTTCGCGCGCGGGCACGCGCGGCAGCCCGAACGCGCGCACGCCGGGGGTGTCGATCACCTCGGTCGGCGGCCGACCGGC
>JBDTYW010000309.1:0-3560 GCA_040005445.1 Candidatus Eiseniibacteriota bacterium | reverse complement strand
CCGGCGAGTGGGTGCGCTACGGCAGCCCCGAGCCCGGCGGCGCCGAGTACGTCGCGGTCTGCCTGCCCGCGTTCGCACCCGCGACGGTGCACCGCGACGCCTGAGGCGCCCGCCATGGCCCCGCACACGATCAAGATCAACCGCGCGCCGGTGCTCACGCTGTGGGCGACGATCGTGGCCCAGCGGCTCGGACATACGCGCCCCGAGGCGCTCACGCTCGGCAAGGCGGTCGCCGGCCTCAATGCGCAATCGAAGGGCCAGCGACTCGGGATCTACGCGAAGCCCGCGGCCAAAGGCAAGTCGGCCAAAAAGGCCCGCGAGGAGCACGCCGGCAAGGCCCGCCCGACCGCCGTCTCCCTGATGGGCCGCCACATCCTGGTTTGCCATACGAAGGACGGCATGAGCGCGCTGATCAAGGAGAAGCCGATCGAGCCCGCGAGCGTCGAGAAGTACATCGCACAGAAGTTTGGCGACGATCTCGACGCCGTGACCGCCGTGTTCCGCGCGCTCGCAAAGTCCCGCAAGCCCGCGGAACTCGCGGAGTCCGCGTACGCGCTGTACGAAAGTTTTCGCCCGGAGATCCCCGCGGGCACGCGCGGCTGGGGCGCGAAGGGTGTGCTCGACCTCGCGGCGATCCGCGCGCTTGCTGCGAAGGGCGGGGGATGATCGCTCGCGCGCTCGTGCTCGGGGTCGTGCTGTTCGCCGGCCCGGCCGTGGCGCAGCCCGCGCTGCGACCGGTCGATGAGGCCTCGAAGCACCCGGCGTTCGCCGCGTTTCGCGACTCCCTGTGCGCCGCGATCGAGCGGCACGACGTGGACGCAGTGCTTGCGGCCGCCGATTCGAACATCAAGCTCGGCTTCGGCGGCGACGACGGGATCGCGGTTTTCGAGAAGCAACTCCGCGCGCCCGACACCGGGGTGTGGCGCGAACTCGCCGGGACGCTCGCGCTGGGCGGCACGTTCGAGGCCGAGCGGCGCTTTGTCGCCCCGTACGTGTTCAGCCTCTGGCCCGATTCGCTGGATGCGTTCGAGCATGTCGCGATCACGGGAAGCGGCGTGCGCGTGCGGGCGCGGCCGTCACTCCGCGGGGAGGTCCTCGGGGCGCGGAGCTACGCGATCGTGTCGCTCGCCCCGGGCAGGGGCAGGCCGGCGATGCGCGGGTGGACCGCGGTCCTCCGGCCTGGTGGAGGAACGGGCTATGTCGCCTCGCGATACGTGCGCAGCCCGGTCGGGTACCGGGCGTTCTTCGTTCCAGACGGCGGGAGTTGGAAGATGACGATGTTCCTGGCGGGGGATTGAGGCCGTGGGCCCGATCCCTCGCTCGAGGGGAGTCGCGCTCTGGAGCGCCATCCTGTTGATCGCACTCGCGGCTTTGACGCATCGCGCGGGCGCCCTGAGCTTTCCTGCTCCGCCTCCGATTCCCGATCGCATTGCGCGAGCCGAGGTGATTGCTGTGGGGGGGGCGACCGTCCCCGGGCCAGGGGTCGGCGACAGTGTCCCGGTGTGGTGCCGGGTGGACACCGTTCTCGTCGACGCCCGACCGTCCGCGGTGCGGCGGGCGTGTCCTCCCGGGGCGATCGCGTTCGCCTGGCCCCACGGCATCCCGAGCTTGCCGCTGCCGCGGTGGATCCTGCTCTACTCAGCGACCGCGACGTCCCATGCCCTGAACCAGGCCCCCATCCCGTTGCCCGCGAGCTTCCAGGACACGGACCGACTCCTGGACGAGCTCGCTGACTCGCTCTCGACTTCCGCGAACCCGAACTTCGGCGCCGTGGCGCGCTACCTCTTCCAACGCCGAGAGCGCCTGGCGAGCGACCGCAGCCACGGATTCAAGAGCATCCGCGAGGTCCGAGAGTGACCCGCCGAGTCTTCCCCGTGCGCGCCGCGCTCGCCACGTTCACGATTGCGCTCCTGTTGCTCGCGTTCGGCATCGCCGCCTACGGCCTGACCGCGATGCCCGGCCATGCCGATGCCGCGCTCGTCTTCGGCAATACGGTCGAGCGTTCGGGCGAGCCCTCGAGGCGACTCGCCGCCCGGCTCGAGGCGGCGCGAGGGCTGTTCGTCGCGAATCGTGTCCGCTGGATCGTCGTGAGCGGCGGCGTCGGCAAGGAGGGCTTCGACGAGGCGCGCGTGATGCGGCGCTCGCTGCTCGCGCAGGGCATCCCCGACAGCGTGCTGATCGAGGACGGCCACGGGGCGAACACGCTCGCAAGCTGCCTGAACGCGCGCGTCCTGCTCGAGCCGAGGGGCGCCAGGAGCGTGATCCTGGTCAGCCAGTACTTTCACCTCGCGCGGGCGGCCATGACCGCGCGCCGCGCGGGGCTCGACGTCGCCGGGGGGGCCGCCCCGAGCTACTACGAGGCGCGAGACGCCTGGTCGCTCGCGCGCGAGACGATCGCACTGCCGGCGTACGCGCTCCGGCTCGCGCTCATGCGCCGTGCGGAGATCAACCCGGCCGTGGCGGCGCAGGCCGGAGGGGGCTCGTGAGGGCCGGGCGGAACCCCGGCTCGCCCGGGAGGGTACATCCGACCATTCGAATTCGAACGCTCTGGATCCTGCTCGCACTTCTCGCGCCCGCGCCCGCCGCCGCGGTCGACCTCGACTCCACGTTCGTCGGCCTCCCCGCGAACACGCTGGTCACGGTGCTGAAACGCGACGGCTCGCACGAGCGGGCCACGTTTCGGGGCACGGTCGAGGACCCGCCCCGGCTCCTGCTCGCAGAACCGCGCGTGCGGGGCTGGGGCGGGGTCCGTGAGTACGAGCTCCCGCGCTCCGAGGTCGCCGCGCTCGAGGGGCGCGTGGCGCCGACGAGGCATCCGCGGCGCATTCTCGTGGCGACGATGGCGGGCATGGTGGTCGGGGGCGTGATCGGGGCGATAGTGCCGCTCCATCCCATCTACAGCCCGTACCCCCTCTACGATGCCGGGAGTTCGCGGGTGAGCACGTACGGTTTCCCCGGGGACCGCGTGAGCACCATCGCCGCCGGAGCGGCAGCCGGCACGGTCCTGGGCCTCCTCGTGGGCCTGTTGATCACGCCCTCGCGCGGCGCGGCGCAACGCTGGCCGGTCTCGACGCTCGATCCGGAGCCCTCCGCGGCGCCGGCGGACAGCCTCCAAGCCCCGATTCGATAAAGTGTTGCGAACTTGGGCGGGGGCCTTGCCGACCCCGCCCCCGGTTCCTATAATGCCCGGGACCGTAAGAACGCGCCGGCAGAACACCCCTCTTTCCGGATTCCCTGCCGCAGGGCCGGGCCCCAGCCCGGCACAGATCGCGCAACCAGACCCGACGCAGACCCATGAAAGGGGGCCTCGGTGAGCACGCGTACGAAGACCGCCGCAAGCGGTCTCAGCAGAGTCGGCCTGTCCGAAGATCGCGCCAAGGAGCTCTACCGCCGCCTGTACACGTCGCGCCTGATCGACGAACGCGGCCGCAAGCTCTTCCGCCAGGGCCGCATGCTCGGCAACATGTATACCGCCGTCGGGCAGGAGGCGATCACGCTCGTCCCGGCGTTCCTGCTCAAGGAGCTCGACTTCATCGGCCCCTCGCACCGCGAGCTGCCGG
>JBDTYW010000308.1:0-3582 GCA_040005445.1 Candidatus Eiseniibacteriota bacterium | reverse complement strand
ACCCCGAAGAGAGCCCAGGTATGAAGCTTTTCAAGAACAAGTGGTTCTGGATCGGCGCCGGCGTCCTCGTCGTCCTGGTGTCGATCTTCGGCGCGCTGCAGAGCCGCCGGGGCAAGACCCAGTCGGTGACGGTGAGCGCGGCGCGCGTCAAGGACGTCGTGATGACCGTCAAGGCGCCGGGCGCGATCGAGCCGCGGACGATCGTCAAGATCAGCGCGGACATCCCCGGGCGAGTCGTGCACCTTGCCGTGCACGAAGGCGACGACGTCAAGCGCGGGCAACTGCTGCTCGAGCTCGACAATACGCAGTACGACTCGAGCGTCCGGCAGACCCAGGCCTCGCTGGTGGCAGCGCGCTCGCGGGCGGCGCAGGCGGCCACGGCGTGGAAGCTCGCCCAGGCGCAGTACGAGCGTCGCAAGGCGCTGTTCGAGCGCAAGCTGCTCTCGACCCAGGAGATGGACACGGCCGAGAATGACTACGCGAGCGCGCGCAGCGCCGCCGATGCCGCGCGCGAGGACGTGTCACGCCTGTCCGCCGCGCTCACCGGCGCGCGCGACAACCTGTCGAAGACCACCTATCGCTCGCCGATCGACGGCAAGATCACCGCCCTCAATATCGAGGAAGGGGAGATCGTGGTCACCGGCACGATGAACAACGCCGGCACGCAGATCCTCACCGTGGCCGACATCTCCCGCATGCTGGTCAAGGCCGATGTCGACGAGACCGATGTGGTCGACATCCGGCCGGGCCAGACCGCGAAGATCACGGTCGACGCGCTTCCCGACACGACGTTCGCCGGCGTGGTCACCGAGGTCGGCAACAGCGCGAGCCGCGAGACCAACACTGCCGGGGCGAGCGGCCAGACCAATTTCGAGGTCAAGGTCCTGTTCCACGACACGGTCGCGGCCGTGCGTCCGGGCATGACCGCCGACGTCGAGATCGAGGTCAAACGAGCAGACAAGGCGCTCGCGGTACCGATCCAATCCGTGGTCGTGCGCCAGCCCGAGGACCTCAAGAAGCGCGGCGAGAAGAAGAAGCCGGCCGCCGAGACCGAGACCGGCGACGCGCTGGCCGCCGCCGACGACGAGTACGACCCGCTGGCGCGCAAGAAGCGCGAACTGACCGGCGTCTTCGTCAAGGTCGCCGACCACGCAGAGTTCCGCAAGGTCAAGACCGGGATCACGAGCGAGACCGACATCCAGATCCTGCCCGCCAGCGAGCTCAAGGTGGGCGAGGTCGTGATCACCGGACCGTACAAGGTGCTGCGCGACCTCAAGCCCGGCGACCGTGTCGCGGTCCAGAAGAAGGGCAAGACCTCCGGGTCCGCCCGATCGGGGTCCTGAGGTGAGCGATCCCGTGGAAACCACCGCGCTGATCTCGTTTCGCGACCTGACCAAGGAGTACAACGTCGGCGGGGAGATGGTGCACGCCCTGGCCGGCGTGTCGCTCGACATCCCCGAGGGCGAGTACATCGCGATCATGGGCCCGTCGGGCTCGGGCAAGTCGACGCTCATGAACGTGCTCGGCTGCCTCGATACGCCGACCGGAGGCTCGTACCGGCTCAAGGGCCGCGAGATCGCGCGGCTGTCGGACGACGAGCTCGCCGCGATCCGCAACCAGGAGATCGGCTTCGTCTTCCAGACCTTCAACCTGCTCGCCCGTTCGGACGCGCTCCACAACGTCGAGCTGCCGCTGATCTACGCCGGCATGGCGCCGAAGGACCGCAAGCTGCGGGCCGAGGAGGCGCTGCGCTCGGTCGGTCTCGCCGACCGCATGCGGCACCGTCCGAACGAGCTCTCGGGCGGGCAGCGCCAGCGCGTCGCGATCGCGCGCGCGCTCGTCAACCGGCCGTCCATCATCCTCGCGGACGAGCCGACCGGCAATCTCGACACCAAGACCGGCAACGAGATCCTGGCCGCCTTCGAGAACATCCACAGTAAGGGTAAGACCGTGATCGTCGTGACCCACGAGGAGGACGTCGCCGCACACGCAAGGCGCGTCGTGCGACTGCGCGACGGCAAGATCGAGAGCGACGTCCGCCAGGTCGGCCGCAAGGTCGAGCCCGCGCTGTTGGCGCAGGTCGCCGAGGCACAGGACTAGCCGCCATGGAGTTCCGCGAGAGCGCCCGCATCGCGCTCCAGGCCCTGCGGGCGAACAAGCTGCGGTCGTTCCTCACGCTGCTGGGTACGATCGTCGGCGTGACGGCCGTGATCGCGCTGATCTCGCTCATCCAGGGGGCGAACAAGTACGTCTCCGAAAAGCTCGTCGCTCAGGGCGCGAACGTGTTCTGGGTCGACAAGTTCGGGTTCATCCTCGACAACGACAAGTTTCTCGAGGCGCTCAAGCGCAAGGACCTCGAGCTCGCCGACGCCGAGGCGGTCGTCTCCTCCGCCCGGCTGGCCGAGGCCGTGCGCGCCAAGAAGGAGCGCAACGCCGACGTGCGCTACGGCAGCGAGCGCGTGCGCCGCGTGCCCATCCAGGGCATGTGGGGCGACTACGTCGCGGTCGACCGCATCGACCTGCAGGAGGGCCGTCACCTCACGGCCGCCGACATCGCGCGCCGGCGCTCGGTGTGCGTGCTCGGATTCGACGTCTGGGAGAAGCTGTTCAAGGGCCAGCCCGCGCTCGGGCGGGACGTCCGCATCGGGCCGAACACGTTCGATGTCGTGGGAGTGGCCGAGAAGAAGGGATCGTTCCTCGGCCAGAGCCAGGACAACTTCGTGATCGTGCCGCTCGGCGCCGCCGAGAAGATCTACGGGCGCCGCGGCTCGATCGAGATCGGCGTGCTGGCGAGGGACGCCTCCACGTTCGAGCTCGCGCAGGACGAAACACGCGCGATCCTGCGTGCCCGCCGCCACGTTCCGCCCGGCAAGGACGACGACTTCGGCGTGACCACCGCGGAAATGTTCATGGACCTCTACCGCAACCTGACGGGTGCGATCTTCATCGTGTTCGTCGGCGTGGCCGCGATCTCTCTGGTGGTCGGCGGCATCGTGATCATGAACATCATGATGGTCTCGGTCACCGAGCGCACGCGCGAGATCGGCATCCGCAAGGCGCTGGGCGCGAAGAAGAGCGACATCCGGATGCAGTTCCTCGTCGAGTCGGCTACGCTCTCGCTCACCGGGGGCCTGATCGGGGTTGTGCTGGGCTCGAGCATCGCGTTGCTGGTGGCCGCGATCTCGCCGCTGCCAGCCGAGGTGAGCGTGCTCGCGATCGTGCTCGGGCTGCTCATGTCGACGTCGATCGGACTGATCTTCGGCATCTACCCGGCGATGCGCGCCGCGAGCCTCGATCCCATCGTCGCTCTGAGGTCGGAATAGCCATGGCAAGGTTCCACTCGGCGACGGTGAACCGCGGCCTGCTCGGCGAGATCCTTAAGATGTCGTGGACGTCGATGGTCTCGAACAAGCTGCGCTCGTTGCTCACCGTGCTGGGCGTGATCATCGGCGTTTCGACCGTAATCGCGATGGTCTCGCTCATCCAGGGGCTCAACGAGTCGTTCCGCCGGCAGGTGCAGTCGTTCGGCTCGAACACGATCTACATCCGCAAGTGGCGCCCGCAGGTGATCATCGGCGAGCT
>JBDTYW010000307.1:0-3587 GCA_040005445.1 Candidatus Eiseniibacteriota bacterium | reverse complement strand
GCGAACATCGTCAACGAGGCCGCCCTGCTGGCCGCGCGTCGCAACAAGAAGAAGGTCCAGATGATCGACTTCGAGGATTCGCGCGACAAGGTGACGCTCGGCGTCGAGCGTCGCAGCATGGTGATCAACCCGGAGCAGAAGCGGCGCACCGCGTACCACGAGTCGGGCCATGCGATCGTCAACTACCTGCTGCCGGGTACCGACCCGGTGGTCAAGATCACGATCATCCCGCGCGGGCGCGCGCTCGGCCTCACCGCGATGATCCCGGCGGAGGACCGCCTCGCCTACACGCGCGACGAGCTGGTGTCGCGCCTGGCGGGCATGCTCGGCGGCCGTGCCGCCGACATGATCGTCTTCGGCGAGAAGACCACCGGCGCGTCGAACGACATCGAGGCTGCGACCAACCTCGCGCGCAAGATGGTATGCGAATGGGGCATGAGCGAGAAGCTCGGGCCGCTCGCGCTCGGCCACAAGGAAGAGATGGTGTTCCTCGGCAAGGAACTCGGCACGCAGAAGAACTACAGCGAGCAGACGGCCGAGGTGATCGACCGCGAGGTCAAGGACCTGGTCGAGGGCGGGCTCAAGCGCGCGCTCTCGGTGCTCGAGGCCAATCGCGAGACGCTCGAACGCCTCGCGCAGACGCTGCTCGAACGCGAGCAGCTCGACGGCGAGGCGATGGCGAAGGTCATGCGCAACGAGCCGCTGCCTCCGCTCGAGCCGCCGACGGGTTCGAACGGCTCGCCCGTCCCCTCCGAGCCGGAGCCCGGCGCGATCGCCGACAAGGCGCCGGCCACGCCCGAGGCGCTCGGCCCTCCCACCGCCGCGCCGACGCCCGCGGGCTGATCCCGTTGGCGACGATCGCCGCCCGCTCCGCGGGCACGTGGCGGGTCCGCGGCCGCGAGTTCGACCTCGCGCGCCGCGCGCTCGTCATGGGCGTGCTCAACGTCACTCCCGATTCGTTCTCCGACCAGGGCCGCTACGCCGATCCCGGCGCGGCGCTCGAGCGCGCGCTCGCCATGATCGAGGAGGGCGCCGACCTGATCGACGTCGGCGGCGAGAGCACGCGCCCCGGCGCGCCGGTGGTGCCGGTCGAGGTCGAGATCGCGCGCGTGCGACCCGTGCTCGAGCGGCTCGTCCCGCGATCGTCGGTGCCAGTCTCGATCGACACGCGCAAGACCGAGGTCGCGCGCGTGGCGCTCGATCTGGGCGCGGCCGTGCTGAACGACGTCTCGGGCCTGCGCGTCGACCCGGCCGGCGGCGGCGGGCACGAGCGCGCGCGCCTCGCGGCCGAGCACGGCGCGGGCCTCGTGCTCATGCACATGCAGGGCGAGCCCGCGACCATGCAGGACGACCCGCGCTATGACGACGTGCTGGGGGAGGTGAAGGGCTTCCTGTTCGACGCCGCGCGCCGCGCCGAGGAGGCGGGCGTCCCCAGGGCTGCGATCGCGCTCGACCCGGGGATCGGCTTCGGCAAGGCGGCGGCGCACAGCCTCCTGCTTCTGCGCGGCACCGCCGAACTCGCGGCCGCGGGTTACCCGGTGCTCGTCGGCGTGTCGAAGAAGAGCTTGTTCGGCAAGCTGTTCGGCCTCGCGCTCGAGGACCGCGCCGAGGCCGGCCTAGCCGCCTCCGTGGCGTGCGTCCTGCGCGGCGCGCGCATCGTGCGCACGCACGACGTGCGCGCGACGGCGCGCGCGCTGCGCGTCGCCGAGGCGCTGCTCTAGCGCGCCACCACGACCTTGCGCGTGTCCACCCGCCCCCCCTGGGTGAGCCGCAGGAAGCACACTCCGCGCACACCCGGCGGCACCTCGTAGTTCACGACGACCCGGCCCTCGGGCACCGCGCCGAGATCGCGCGTCGCGACGCGGCGCCCGCGCACGTCGTAGAGCGCGAGGCCCACCGGCCCGATGCCGCTCGAGTAGAACCGGATCGACAGCGCCCCGGTCGTCGGCTGGGGCGCGACGCGCTCGATCGCGAAGCGGGGCGTGCCGGGCACGACGATCCGCGCTTCGCCGCCGAGCGCGCCCGCGGCGCCGAGGCGATAGCGGTATGCGCCGCCCGCCCCGACTCCGGGATCGGTCCACGCCAGCAGGCCCTGGGCATCCGCGGCGACCCGGGCCTCGAGAAACCAGTCCCCCGCCTGCGCCGACTCCTCCAGCGGCACGCCCTCGGGGGCGACCTCGATGCGCTTCTCGATCGGGATCGTCGAAGGGCTTCCCTCGGGCGGCGTCTGCCACAGGAGGTGCGCGCCGTCGGCCTCGAGGCGAGCGCCGAGCAGCCAGGCGAGCCGCTCCGGGGCGCCGGGCGCGAACTCGAGCGCGCGAAAGTCCGGCAGGTAGTCGTCGAGGAGCTCTCGGCCGCCGAACGTCACCATGCGGTCACGCGCCGCATCGTAGATCACCGAGGACCCGGTCGCCGGGTACGGCGGCGTGCCGGCCTCGGCGACGGCCTGCCAGCGCGGCGCATCGTCGAGCGACAGCGCCCACACGCCGTAGCTCGAGAAGATCACGTTGTCCTCGACGTCGTAGCCGCCGAGCACGAGCATGCGCGCGCGCGCGCCATCGTAGGCGGCGCCGCCGAATGTGCGCCCGCCGGGCCCCGGGCCCTCGGGATCGAGCCGCCGCCAGCGGGGCGTCACCCCGAGCCCGAGCGCCCACACGTCCGATTGCGATCGCCCCCCGGCCGAGCCCCCGAAGATCACCATGCGATCGTGCGCGCCGTCATAGACCGCCGACGCTCCGAAGCGCCCGCCCGGCCCTTCACCCTCGGGCTCGAGCTTTCGCCAAATTCCGCCGGCCGCGAGCGGGAGTTCCCACACGTCCCCCAGTTCGGAATCGGCGCGCGCGCCCCCGAACACGATCAGCGAGTGCCGGAGCGGATCGTAGATGCCGGCATGTCCGCAGCGCGGTGCGGGCGCCGCCGCCCCCTCCCCGGAGCCGGGCAGGCGCGTCCAGACATAGGGTGAATCGACGGTCCCGCTCCACGTGTCGTCGTAGTAGCGCGGCACGCCGCCCGGCGAG
Source organism: Candidatus Eiseniibacteriota bacterium (assembly GCA_040005445.1). Classification (GTDB taxonomy): domain Bacteria; phylum Eisenbacteria; class RBG-16-71-46; order RBG-16-71-46; family DASYSL01; genus JANPEF01. The sequence goes on along the minus strand of JBDTYW010000307.1, from coordinate 570 downwards.
TCGGCGCTCCATCCGCCAAAGATCACGACGCGGCGCGCGCGCGGGTCGTAGGCGCCGACGGTCTCGTGACGACCGGGTGGAGCCGCGCCGGCGGGCACGAGCCGCGACCAGCGCTCGGGGGCACGCAGGTCGGCGCGCCACAGTTCGTTCGAGAACGCGAGATCCCCCGCGCGCGCCGACGCGCCGCCGAAGACGTAGAGCGCGCTGCCGGCCGGATCCCAGGCGGTCGCGCGGCCGTACCCCGGCGCCGGGGTTTCGAACGCGGGCGCAAGCCGGCGCCAGGCCGGGGCGCCGGCCAGGTCGAGCGCCCAGGTCTGGTTCGACACGAATCCCGGCGACAGGCCCGAGGGTCGGCGGCCGCCATGCAACACGAGGCGCCGGCGCGCCGGGTCGAACGCGACACACGCGTGCTCGATGTCCTGCGGCACCTCGCCGCCGGCCGCGAGCCGACTCCACAGAGCCAGGCCGGCAAGGTGGAACGTCCACGTATCGGTCCGCTCGGCGCCGCTGGCGGGGTCGATGCCGCCGACGGTGACGATGCGCCCGCCGGCTTCGTCGAGCGCGCCGAGC
>JBDTYW010000306.1:0-3610 GCA_040005445.1 Candidatus Eiseniibacteriota bacterium | reverse complement strand
GTGCTCGCGCTCACCGGCGGGGCTTCGACCTGGCGGATCTTCCAGGTCAATTTCTTCGTCACCGCGCTCCATCACCTGAGCTACCTTGCACTCGGCGCGGTTACGGCGGTCGCGTTCTTCCGCCTCGGGCCCTGGGGGCTCGGGCTCTTCGTCCTGCCGATCCTGCTCGCGAGCCTGTCGTTCCGCCGCTACTTCGAAATGAAGCAGGATCTGCTCGAGTTCGTGCGCGCGCTCGCCGAGGTGCTCGAGGAGATCGATCCCTACACGCGCCAGCACTCCATCCGGGTCGCCGAGTACTCGAAGCGCCTCGGGCGCACGCTGGGCATGTCGGAGCGCCGCGTGCAGGACCTCGAGTACGGCGCGCTGCTGCACGACCTCGGGAAGGTCGGACGCCAGTATCAGTACATCCTGCAGAAGCCCGGACGCCTGTCGCTCGAGGAGCAGGCCACCATGCGCGCGCATCCCGCCGAGGGCGCGGCAATCGTGGCCAAGGTGCGGGCGCTGCGCCGGGCCTCGGAGATCGTCAAGAACCACCACGAGCGCCCCGACGGACTCGGCTATCCCTGCGGTTTGCGCGGCGAGGACATCCCGCTGGGGTCGCGCATCGTCATGGTGGCGGACGCGTTCGACGCCATGACCTCGGATCGGCCGTATCGCCGGGCGATGCCGTCCGAGCGCGCGGTCGCCGAGCTGGCGAAACATGCGGGCACGCAGTTCGACACCCGGGTCGTGGCCGCGCTCGAAGCCCTGATCGCCGGCGGCCGCTTCCCGATCCTGCGCGAGCCGCACGCGGCGGAAGAGGCGACCGATTTGCCGCCGGCCCGGCGGGAGGCCTGATGCGCTACGACGAGGCGGGAGTCGACATCGCGCGTGCCGACCGCGCGCTGGGCTCGCTCAAGAATACGATCCGCTCGACGTTCACCCCGCACGTCAAGAGCGACGTCGGACACTTCGCCGGCCTGTGCGCGGTGCCGGGTGCCCCGCCGGGCACGCCGTGGCTCGCCGCCTCGACCGACGGCGTGGGCACGAAGATCCTGATCGCCCGCGACACGCGCCGCGAACGCGAGGTCGCGGGGGACCTCGTGCGCCACTGCGTGAACGACATCCTGGTGATGGGGGCGTTCCCGCTGTTCTTCCTCGACTATTTTGCGACCGGCGCGCTCGAGCCGCGGGTGCTCGCGGCTTGCGTCGAAGGCATCGCGGAGGCCTGCCGCGGCGAGGGCGTCGCACTGCTCGGCGGCGAGACCGCGGAGATGCCGGACCTGTATTCCGCCGGCGACTTCGACCTCGCCGGCACGATCGTGGGCACGGTGCCGCCCGAACGGGTGATCGACGGCGCGCGCATCCGCCCCGGGTCCGAGTTGTGGGCCCTGCCCTCGGCGGGCCTCCACACCAACGGCTACTCGCTCGCCCGCCGGATCGTCGCCGGGGCCGGCCTGGCATGGGGCGACCGGATGCCCGGCGCGGGCGGCACGGTCGCGGACCTGCTGCTGGCCCCGCACCGCTCCTACTTCCCTGCGCTGCGCCCCTGGATCGAGCACGGGGCGCTCGAAGGACTCGCCCACGTGACCGGCGGCGGGATCCCGGGGAATCTCGTGCGCGTGCTCCCCGCCGGCACGCGGGCGCGCATCGCGCGTTCGAGCTGGACCTGGCCGGCGACGTTTCGCGCGCTTCAGGCGCTCGGCGACGTCGAGACCGCCGAGATGGAGCGGGTGTTCAACCTCGGCGTCGGCATGATCCTCGTGCTCGCGCCCGGGCGTTCCGCCGAGGTCACGACCGGGCTGACGGCCGCCGGCGAGATGCCGTTCCGCCTGGGCACAGTCGAGGCCGGGGAGCGCGGAGTCGAACTGCACGACTGAACGGGGCCCCCAGAAGCCAAGCTCCCGGGGACTTGCCATGCACGAAAAACCCGCCCTGGACCCGGTGTGGATCGGCCACGACCCGGCGCTCCTCGCCGCGCGCGCGCGGCTTGCCATCGTGGCGCCGACCAACCTGCCCGTGCTCGTGCTCGGGGAGACCGGCACCGGCAAGGACCTCGCCGCCCGCACGCTGCACGCGGGCTCGCGCGCGCCCGCCGGGCCCCTGGTCGCGCTCAACTGCGGCGCGCTGCCCGAGGGACTGATCGAGAGCGAGCTGTTCGGCGTCGGGAGGGGAGCGTTCACGGGTGCCACGCCGCGCGCCGGGCTGGTCGAGGCGGCGGACGGCGGCACGCTCTTCCTGGACGAAATCGGCGACGCCGGCCCCGCCCTCCAGATGAAACTGTTGCGCCTGCTCGACGGCGGGGAATTCCGCCGGCTCGGCGAGACGCGCATGCGGCGGGCCGAGGTGCGCCTCGTGGCCGCCACCCATCGCGATCTCGCGCAGGCCGTGCGGGAGGGGCGATTTCGCGCCGATCTGTGGTACCGTCTGGCCGCGATCGAGGTCACGCTCCCGCCGTTGCGGGCGCGGGGCGACGATGTCCTCCTGCTCGCGCGCACATTCCTGTCGCGGACGCGGCCGGGGGCGTTCCTCGACACCGCGGCGCGCGCGCTCTTGCGCCAGCACACCTGGCCAGGCAACGTGCGCGAGTTGGCGCAGGTCATGGCGCACGGGGCGCTGTTCGCGGCCGACGATGGTGCGGTCGGACCCGCCGCGCTGCCGGCCCGACTCGCGCCGGCGGGGGACCCCGCGCCCCTCGTATCGCCGCGGCTGGCGGGGGAACTGGCGGCGCTCGAAGCGGCGCGCATCGACCAGGCGCTCGCGGATGCCGGCGGCAATCGCGCGTTGGCCGCGCGGCGGCTCGGACTGTCGCGGCAAGGATTGTGGCGAAAGCTCAAGCGGCGCGGCGCCCGAGGCGGCGCGGCCGAGACCCCGGGACGGGAGGCGGCGTGGCGAAAAAGGTCCTGAAGGCGGCATTGATCGGCGCGGGGGTGGCGGGCCAGGTGAGCCACATTCCGGCATGGAAGAAGCTCGAGAACGTCGAGCTCGTCGTGCTCTGCGACCGGGACGAGGAGAAGGCGTTGCGGGTCGCACAGCGCTTCGGTGTGCCGCGCGCGACCTCGACGATCGACGACGTGCTCGCCGACCCCGAGATCGACCTGGTCGACATCTGCACCCCGAACTACCTGCATGCGCCGTTCGCCATCGCCGCGCTCGAGAGCGGCAAGCACGTGCTGGTCGAGCGCCCGATCGCGCGCAATGCTGCCGAGACTGAGAAGATGGTCAAGGCCGCCGACAAGGCCGACCGCCTGCTCGAGTGCGCGCTCGCCCATCGCTATCGCGAAGACACGAAGATCCTCAAGAAATTCGTGGATCGCGGCGAGCTGGGCGAGGTGTTCTACACCAAGACCGGCTGGCTCCGCCAGCGCACGGACTGGCGCACGGAGGAATGGCGCCAGCAAAAGCAGGTCTCGGGCGGCGGCGTGCTCATGGATCTCGGCGTCCAGATGCTCGATCTCACGCTCCACATCCTGGGCTCGCCGAAGGTCGAGTCGGTGTCCGCGTCCGCGCACCGCGCGGGCAAGGCCGAGGTCGAGGACTCGCTGATCGCGCTCCTGCGGCTGGAGACCGGCGGCGTGATCAACCTCGAGGTGACGTGGGGCCTGCTCATGGAGAAGGACTTCGCCTACGT
>JBDTYW010000305.1:0-3613 GCA_040005445.1 Candidatus Eiseniibacteriota bacterium | reverse complement strand
GGCCAGGCGAGCTGGCCGCGGGCCTTCGCGAACTCGCCCTCGTAGGGCGGCAGCGGCGGCGGGGCGGGCCGGCCGGGCGCCTGTGGCGTGCCCTGCTCGGCGCGGCGGCGGGCCTCCTCCTCCTCGCGGCGCTTCTTCTCGAGCTCGGCGAGCAGCGCCTGGATGCGGCGGGCCGTGCGCTCGAGCTCGGCGGCGGCGGCTTCGAACTCCTTGCGCTCCCCCTGGATGACGCTGACCGACGCCTTCTTCTGCTTGGCGAGGAGGTCGAGGCGCTGCTGCTCCTTCTGCTTGGCGTCGAGCGTCTTGTCCACCTGCTGGTGCGTGGCATCGAGCTTCTGCTGGTTCCACTCGATGTGCTCCTTCTCCTCGGTGATCCCGAGCAGAATGCGCCGGTCCTGCCTCGCCACGCGCGTCAGGAAGTCCCAGCGCGTCAGGAGCTGGGCGAAGGACTTCGCCGAGAGGAAGAACTCGAGCTCGCGCGCGCGCCCGTACTGGTAGAGCCGTCGCAGGCGCAACGCGAGCCGGCCGCGCTGGTCGTTGAGCGCGGCGCGCGAGCGGTCGAGCTCCTGGCGCACGTCGGAGAGCTGGTGCGTGAGGTCCTCCTCGCGCTTGTTGAGCTGCCCGATGTTGGTCTTGGTGCTGCGCAGCCGCGCCTCGGTGGCGCGCAGGTCCTTGAGGACCTTGCCCTCCTTGATCTTGAGCTCCTGCGCGCGGCGCCGCTTCTCCGCGGCCTGGCGCTGGATGCGGTCGAGCTCCTGCTTCTGCGCATCCTCGTCGTTGCCGCCCCCGTCCTGCGCCCACGCGAGGCGCGGGAACGGCCCGACGGTCGATGCCGGGGACACGCCCGCGGCCGCCAGCGCCAGCACGAGCGCCGCGCACGCCAGGAGCCGGGCTGCGCGCCGCACGATCAATGCTTCCGGGTCAGGGGGACGAGCGCGACCAGGGCGCCGAGCAGGCCGAGCACCATGGCCCCGCCGACGAACGCCGCGGACCAGGTCCAGGGCAGCGGCAGGATGTCGACCGGGCGACCGTCGAAGTACGCGGCGGCGCCGTACACGCCGCCGAGCGCGAGCGCGGCTGCAAGGCCGGTCGCGATCACGCCCTCGAGCACGAGTGGCGTGAAGATGAAGCCATTGCCCGCCCCCACCAGCGCGAGGATGCGCAGCGTCTCGCGGCGCGCGATGAACGCCAGGCGAATCGTGTTCGCCACCACGAACACGACCGAGAGCGCGACCACGAGCCCGATCACCAGGTCGACGAAGCGCAGCGTCGCGATGAAGTGATCCAGGCGCCGCACCCACTCGCCCCCGAAACGCACCTCCTCGACGATCGGTTCGGGCGCCAGCGCGTCCGACAGCTGTTCCATCGAATGGAAGTTCAGGAACTCGGGCCGAAGCTTGAGCCGAATCGACGCCGGCAACGGGTTCTGGCCGACGGCCTCGAGCAACTCGGTGCCGCCGAGCTCGCTCGCGAATTCTTCCCATGCGCGCTCGCGGCTGACGTACTCGGCCACGCCGTAGAGCGAGTCAAGGCGGGCGATCAGCGCCTCGCGCGCGTCGGTCGAGGCGTCGTCGCGCAGGTAGACCACGACTTCGCGCCGGTCCCCGAGGCTGGCGAGAGCATGCTGCACGTTCGAGGTGAACAGGAGGAACACGCCGAGGACGACGAAGGACCCGAACACCGAGAGCAACGCGGTCCACGTGGTCGAGCGATGGAACCACAGCCCGCGCCAGGCCTCGCGCAGGAACCAGCCGATACGGTTCACGAGACCCCCTCGGGCGTGGCCGGCACGAGGCGCCCGCCGACCAGGTCGACGACGCGCACGCCGCGCGCCAGCAGGCGCCGGGCGAGCGGCTCGTCGTTGGCGGCGAGCACGACCGAGGCGCCGCCGGCGTGGATCGCGAACAGCAGCTCGAGCACCTCCGCCGCCGACTTCGGATCGAGGCTGCCGGTCGGCTCGTCGGCGAGCAGCACCAGCGGGGCGTGGACGATCGCGCGCGCGATCGCGGCGCGCTGCTTCTGGCCGCCGGAGAGTTCGCGCGGGAACGATCGACCGCGACCGGGCAGGCCGACGCGCGCCAGCGCCTCATCGACGCGGCGCTCGAGCGTGACGCGATCCCACACGCCCTGCGTGCGCAGGACGAGCGCGATGTTCTCGAACAGGTCGCGATCCTCGAGCAACTTGAAGTCTTCGTAGACAACGCCGAGCGTGCGCCTCAGCTGGCTGCGCTGGCCCTTGCCCGCGCGCGCGGAGACGAAACTCCCGACCTGGACCTGACCCTGGGTGGGGAGTTCTTCCATGGTGAGGAGCCGAAGCAACGTGGTCTTGCCGGCGCCGCTCGGCGCGTGCACCACGCAGAACTCACCCTCGCCCACTTCCCAGTCGAGATCGGCCAGGGCCTCTTCGGCGCCGTAGCGCTTGGTGACCCGGGTCATACGGATCATGGGCGGACCTCCCTGCCTGCGTGAGGCGCTCAGCGGTACTCGATGTGCGCCTTCTTGCGAAGTTCGGCGACGTACGTGTCGTACTGGTCCTTGAGCTTCGCCTGCCGGACGAGCTCGGGGAGGTCGTCCTTGATCTCGGCGACCTGGTACGCGCGTTCCGCCTGACGATCGTTGACCTTGAACAGATGATAGCCCTGCGGGTTGAGCAGCGGCGGCGTCACCTCGCCGAGCTCGAGCGTATCGAGCGCCGCGCGGAAATCGTTGGAGAAGACGCTCATCGGGAGGAAGCCGAGGTCGCCGTCCGAGCCGACCGGGCCCTTGTAGCGCGAGTAGCGCCGCGCGAGCGTGCCGAAGTCGACGCCCTTGACGGCCTGCGCGCGCACGGCCTCGATCTGCTTGCGCGAGCGCTCGGCGTCGGCCGCGCTCGGGGTGATCCGGAACAGGATGTGGCGGGCGTGGATCTCGCCCTTCGCCGGGTCGGCCTCCTCGACCTTGATCAGGTGGTAGCCGAACGGCGTCTGCACGAGGCCCGACACCTGCCCGACCGGCAGCTTGAACGCCGCCTCCTCGAACAGGGAATCGAGTGCGCCCCGCTTGAACCAGCCCAGATCGCCGCCCGACTGCGCGGTCCCCGGGTCCTCGGATAGCGTCTGCGCGAGGCGCGAGAACGGCTCGCCCTTCTTGATGCGCGCGAGCGTATCGAGCGCGCGCTTGCGCACCTCGGCGCGCTCGAGCGAATCGGGTTCGACCGGAATCTGGATCACCTGCACCTTGATCGCGGAAGGGCGGCGCGGGAACTTGTCCTTGTTCTCGCCGTAGAACTTCTCCGCCTCGGCCGGGGTGACCTCGAGCTTGCCGAGCTGCTTGCGCAGGAGCGCGTTGGCGAGAAGCTGCTTCGTGACCTCGTCACGGTAGCGCTGCTTGAGGTCGTCCTCGGTCATCCCCTCGCGTTTGAGCTCGGCGGTGAACGCCTCGTCCGAACCCAGGCGCTTCTTCGTGTCGTCGATCGCGTCGGCGATGTTCTTTTCGACCTCGCTCGGGCTGGCGGTGAGGTTCTGCCGCTTGGCCTCGCTGACGATCACGCGATCGTCGATCAGCTTATCGAGGATGTCCTTGCGCAACTGCTCGACCTGCGAGGAATCGGGGCGCCCCCCGTTCTGCTGCAGGA
>JBDTYW010000304.1:0-3619 GCA_040005445.1 Candidatus Eiseniibacteriota bacterium | reverse complement strand
CGGGCGCGGGCCTTGCGGCCGGGCTCGACGATCGGCGGGGGCTCGACCACGGCGCCTGGGTGCCGCTCTCGCTCCTGTACCCGGACGCCGACGTGCCCGTGATCCAGCTCTCGGTCCAGAGCCGGCTCGACGCGGCGCACCACGTCGCGCTCGGCGCGGCGCTCGCGCCGCTGCGCAAGGAGAGCGTGCTGATCCTGGGCAGCGGCGGAGCGACCCATGACCTGAGGCGCGCGGCTTTCGGCGCGGACGAGCAAGCCGTGCCTCCCGACATTCGCTCGTTCGAGGAGTGGCTGGTCGAGTGCGTCACCGGCGGCGACACGGACTCCATGGTCGAATGGCGCACGCACGCCCCGTACCCGGAGGCGAACCACCCGACCCCGGAGCACTTCCTGCCGCTGTTCGTACCGCTCGGCGCCGCGCCCGAAGCCACGAAGGGCCGCCTGCTCCATCGCGCGTTCGCCTACGGCGCGCTGTCGATGGCGGCCTTCGCGTGGGACGACTAGCGGTAACGGGCCTTGAGCCGGCCCCAGGTGTCGGGCGCGCTCGGTGTGGCGGGCTCCATGCCGACGGCATCGAGTTCGGCGAAGTGCAGGTTCGCATCCTGGAGGCAGCGAAACCACAGCGTCGTCGAGGCGCTGTTCGCCGTGAACTCGAACGATCGGAGAGTCCACTGGGAGACGGCCGTGTGGTTGACGATCGCGTACTGCGCCGTCGTCGGCCCCGCACTGACGTCGACGATCGCCGTGCCATCCCGCCCGCCCGTCTGCTGCGTGGAGAGCCAGAACGTCACCGCGTATGCCTGCCCCGGGATGGTGGCCATGGTCTGCTGGATTCCGCCCGCCGAGTACACGTAGTTCGCGAGGTCGACCACGTAGCGACCCTCCGGAGCGGGGCTGCCGCCGTTTGCCACCGGGTCGTACCACTCCACGCCGGAGTCGGTGGTCACCCATCCCGGAATGCTGGAGTCGCCGCCAGAAAGCTGCAGGTACGAGGGGGCGGGGCCCGAGGGTTCGAATGAGCCATTCACGAGCAGCGAGGCGAATGCAGGTGAAGTCATGACCAGCGCGGTCGCGATGGCCAGAAAAGCGAGACGATTGGGATTCAAGATGCCTCCGATGGAAAGCGGGTGCAGCACGATGTCCGGCAAGCTAGCAGATCCCTCGGGCCCGTGGCCGAAAATCCAGTTCCTTCCATGACTTAGCGGTGGCACAATCGGCGGCAACATGGTCCATCCCGCCTTCGACGAGTTCGTCCGCCTGAGCGCCGCCGGCCTCGCCGTGCCGGTGTATCGCGAGATTTTCGCCGACTTCGACACCCCGGTCTCCGCCTTCAGCAAGATCGACGACGGGCGCTACGCGTTCCTCCTCGAGTCGGTCGAGGGCGGCGAGCAGTGGGGGCGCTACTCGTTCCTCGGTTCGCGCCCGGCGGCGATCTTCCGGGCGCACCGCGGCACGCTCACGCTCGAGCAGGACGGCCGCGTCGAGACCCTGCCCGGCAGCGACCCGTTCGCCGCGCTCGACGCGTTGCTGGAGGCGCGGCGCGCGGTCGACCTGCCCGGCCTGCCGCGCTTCGCGGGTGGGGCGGTGGGCTTCCTCTCCTACGACGCGGTGCGGCACCTCGAGCAACTCCCCTCGACGCTGGCCGACGACCTCGACGTGCCGGACGCGGTGTTCCACTTCACCGACGTGCACGTCATCTTCGACAGTCACCGCCACACCATGCAGGTCGTCACCCACGCCCGCCCGGGCAAGGACGCGCGCCGCGCCTACGACGACGCGGTGACGCGCGTCGGCGCCGAGATCGTGCGCCTGACCGGCCCGCCGGTGCGCCCGGCGCGCGGCGACGGCAGCGCCGCCCCGGCGGTGTCCACCCCGGCGAGCACGATGAAGCGCGAGCGCTTCCTCGCCGCGGTCGAGACCGCCCGGGAGTACATCAAGGCCGGCGACATCTTCCAGGTCGTGCTCTCGCACCGCCTCACCGCCGACACGGCAATTCCCGCGTTCGACGCCTACCGCGCGCTGCGCGTGGTCAACCCGTCGCCCTACATGTACTTCCTGCGCCTCGGCGAGCACGCCGTCGTGGGATCCTCGCCCGAGGTGCTGGTGCGCCGCGAGGGCGAGCGCATCGACGTCCGCCCGATCGCCGGCACGCGCCCGCGCGGCGCGACACCCGAGGCGGACCACGCACTCGCCTGTGAGTTGCTCGCCGACGAGAAGGAGCGCGCCGAGCACATCATGCTGGTCGACCTCGGGCGCAACGACGTCGGCCGCGTGGCCGAGTTCGGCAGCGTGCGCACGACCGAACTGATGTCGGTCGAGCGCTACTCGCGGGTCATGCACCTGGTGTCGCACGTCGTCGGTCGCCTCCCCGCGGGCGTGCGCTCGATTGACGTCGTCAAGGCGTGCTTCCCGGCCGGCACGGTCAGCGGCTCGCCCAAGATCCGCGCCATGGAAATCATCGAGGAGTTGGAGGCGCACCGGCGCGGCCTCTACGCGGGCGCGGTCGGCTACTTCGACCTGCACGGCAACGCCGACCTGTGCATCGCGATCCGCACGCTGCTGTTCCATCGCGGCCGGGCACATCTCGGCGTCGGCGCGGGGATCGTCGCCGACTCGGACCCGGCGCGCGAGTACGAGGAGACGCTCAACAAGGGCAAGGCGCTGCTCGAGGCGCTCGAGCGCGCGGAGCGCGGACTGGAGTTCATCGCATGATCGCGGTCATCGACAATTACGACTCCTTCACCTACAACCTCGTTCAGTACCTCGGCCAGCTTGGCGGCGAACCGCGGGTGTTCCGCAACGACGCGATCGCGGTCGACGAGCTTGCCGCGCTCGGGGCGAAGGGCCTCGTGATCTCGCCGGGCCCGAAGACGCCGAACGAGGCCGGGATCTCGAACGACGCGATCCTCGCGCTCACCGGCAAGGTCCCGATCCTGGGCGTGTGCCTCGGGCACCAGTGCCTGGCGGCCGCGCTCGGCGGCGACGTCGTGCGCGCGGGCCGGATCATGCACGGCAAGACCTCGCCGATCATCCACCAGGGCCGCGGGCTGTTCGCGGGGCTATCCAATCCGTTCCTCGCCACGCGCTATCACTCGCTGATCGTCGCCCGGGAGTCGCTGCCCGAGGCGCTCGAGATCGTGGCCTGGACGCCGGAAGGAGAGATCATGGGATTGAAGCACCGCCGGCACGAGACCTGGGGCGTGCAGTTCCATCCCGAGAGCATCCTCACCGACGAGGGCCTCGCTCTGGTCGCGAACTTCCTGACCCTGTGCGGCGTCAAGCCCGCGGCGGCGGGGTCGCGATGATCCGCGAGGTGCTGCCGCGCGTGGTCGCGGGCGAGACGCTGAGCGAGGAGCAGGCCGCGCTCGTGATGCAGGACGTGCTCGCCGGCGCCGCCACGTCGGCGCAGATCGCGGGCTTTGCGGTCGCGTTGCGCATGCGCGGCGAGACCGTCGACGAGGTCGCCGGCCTCGCGCGCGCGATGCGCCGCGCGCTCCAGCCGTTCCCCGCGGTGCCGCGCCCGCTGCTCGACACGTGCGGCACCGGCGGCGACGGCTCGGGGACGTTCAACGTCTCGACCGCGACCGCGTTCGTCGCCGCGGCCGCGGGCGCGCACGTCG
>JBDTYW010000303.1:0-3636 GCA_040005445.1 Candidatus Eiseniibacteriota bacterium | reverse complement strand
AGCGCCGAGGCGCGCAGCGGCGTCTCGCTCAAGCCCTCGCCCAAGAGCGATCGTTGCCGCGACTTCGTGCGCCGCAACGGCGACTGGCTGGCCCGGCTCGACGCGCAGGCGATCGTGCCCCTGATCGGGCGCGGCGGATTCTACGGCCTCGCGGTGTGGGGCCCCCGCCTGCTCGAAGGCAACTACGACGACGACGAGCTCGACCTGCTCGCCACCGCCGCCCAGATGTGTACGCAGGCGCTGGAGAACCTGATGTTCCACCAGGCGGCCGCGGCCTCCGAAGCCGAATCCGCCGAGGGACCGATCGCGCCGCAGGAGGCCCCGGGCGCGCTCGAGCCCGACGCCGGCGCCTCGGCCCACCTCGGCCGGCTCTCTCTGCCCGAGCTCAGGCGGCGCTTCCCGATCATGCAGGAGATCATCGGCCACGCCCCGGCGTTCGAGCGCTCGTTCCGCGAGGTCGCATCAGTCGCGCCCGCGCGCTGCCCGGTGCTGATCCTGGGCGAAACCGGCACCGGCAAGGAACTCGCGGCGCGCGCGATCCATGCGCTCTCGCCACGCGCGGACCGCCCGTTCGAGACCGTCGACTGCGGCGCAATCCCGCGCGAACTGATCGAGAGCGAGCTGTTCGGCCACGTGCGCGGCGCGTTCACCGGCGCCACCCGCGACCGCCGCGGCGCGTTCGAGTTGGCGAACGGCGGCACGCTGTTCCTGGACGAGATCGGCGAGCTGTCAACGGGCGCGCAGACGCGCCTGCTGCGCGTCCTCCAGGAGGGTCGGTTCCGGCGCGTGGGCGACGAACGCGCGATCCAGGTGGACGTGCGGGTGGTGGCCGCGACCAATCGCGAGCTGCTCGCCGAGGTCAAGGGCGGCCGCTTTCGCCCGGATCTCTATTACCGACTGAATGTCTTCTGCATCCGGCTGCCGGCTTTGCGCGACCGCAAGGGCGACATTCCGCTGCTGGTGTCGCACGTGCTCGACCGCATGGCGGACGAGATCGGCGGCCCCGCGCCGAGGCTTTCGAGCGCGGTCCTTCGGCGGCTCGAGGAGTACGGCTTTCCGGGCAACATTCGCGAGTTGCGCAACGTGCTCACCGCGCTCGTGCTGCGCACGCAGGGCAGCGCGCCGACGCTGGCCGACCTCGACAACCTGCTGGCGCACGCCGACCGGGACTTCGACACGCCGTCGGGCGATCCCCGCGGCCGGAGCGACGGGCCGGCCGGCGCCGACGAGGCCGAGCCGACCCCCGCTCCCCACCGCTCGTACAACGACGACAGCGTGACGCGCCCGCTCAAGCGCGACGTCGAGACCACGGGCGCCTGGGTGCTCGACCAGTTGCGCCGGTGCGACTTCAACCTGAGCCAGGCCGAGCGGAGTCTGGCGCGCCTGCGCCGTTCCCCGGCGGGCCGCGCGGCGGCGCCGGTGGCGGACCGCTCGAGCCTGACGTACTACTTTCAGGGCGAGTGCTTTAAGGCGTTCGCCGCCCAGAACTTCGAACTCAAGCGCGCGGCACGCATGATCGCCGTGCTGCCCGACCTCGAGGATCGCGCCCGAACGCGGCTCGAGGGCTACCTGCAGTTCGTCTGCGAGGTCACCGGCGAGGCGACGGGCGACGACGACGCGCGCGCGCGCTGTCGGGCCCGCCTGCCGAAGCTCCCCGCCCCCTACCTGCCGCACCTCGACGCGGTGGTCGACGCCTTCCGGCGCGGCGACTGGTCGATCGCGCCCGGCGCCTAGCCGAACGGAACGCTAGACCCGCGGACGGTGTCGCCACAGCCACGCCGCCAGCACGAGCACGTTCGCGATCAGCTTCAGGATCTCCCCGAGGTCATCCCCCGTCAGCACATCCTGCATGATGCCTCCCTAGGTTCCCGCGTAGGACAGCACGAGGGGCGGATCTTCGGGAGCAATGATCGGCAATGGCCCGGGACCCGGGTGCCCGGTGCCCGAGGGCGGAGGTCCCGGCGGCGCCGGGGGCGGCATGCCGTCGCCGGCGGACAGGTTCGAGATCTCATCCAGCAACTTGAGCAGCGCGGTGAGCGCGGCCAGGACCTGGTTGGTGCGCGCGAGTCCGCGAATCTCGAGCGTGCTCATCCCCCCGCTCGCCCGCACCGGCGGAACTCCGGGGCCCGCCACGAGCGGGAAGGACACGAGGAGCAAGGCTAAAAGGCCCGGCGCCGTACGACCCCGAGCCCTCACGCGGCACTCCACGCCGCATGCTGCGGCGGTTGATCCGGCGGCGGGGTGTCGTGGCCGCCCTGCGTGTCGTGCCAGATCTCCTCGAGCAGGAGGAGGATCGTGAGCGCGTTGCGCACGACCCATTCGGCAACCTTGGCCCACGGAATCGACGGCGTGCCGCCCTCCATGGTGGCGGGCTCGGCGGCATGCGCGGGCACGGGCGCGAGGGCAGGCGCGACGATCGCCAGCGAGAACGCGACCAGCACGGAAAGCGCGATGGAACGCATCACGAGATGGACCTCAGCGGGAGCGAATCAGGAACCGGGGCGGGGTGCGCGGGCCTGCGCGACGCGGGCGCGCGCTTCACGGGCGGAAGTTCCGGAGCCGGGAGCGGTCCGGCGGGCACGATGTCCGGGTGCCGCTGCGGGTGCTCGATGCCGCGCCTGACCTCGTCCTTGAGCCGCCGGAATTCCTCTTCGACGAACTCCAGGATCCGCGCCAGCTTGAGGGTGGCCGCGATCCCGAGGTCGATCCAGGGCATCGGGTCGCCGAGCGCGCCGACCACGAGGACCGCGGCGGGCTGCGTCAGCCGAGTCGCGGCCTGCGCGGCACGAGCGGTGGGGAGATTCGCGCCGGCGACGAGCAGCGCGAGCATCAGGGGGACTGTGGATCGCCGCATGACACTTCCCAGCCGGGGGCGGTCCACGGCGGCCCCGGGGCGCAGGGGCCTGCCGCTGTCGTGCCGTCAAGGCAAGGACGGTGCCAGCCCGTGAGGCGAGGCGGGGTACCGATTTACGGGCACGCGCGCAGCCCTGAAACAAATCGGACGCGGCCCCGGCGACGATTCGCCGACGATCCGCGTCCGACTTCCGACGCCGGCTGGGGCCGGCTAGCTCGCCCGGCCCGGGCTAGAGGATGCGCTTGCCGAGCGCCGACAGCAGCAACTCGACCGCCAGGTTCGCGGTCTGGTTGTGCTCGTCGAGCACCGGGTTGACCTCCATCAGGTCGAACGCGGCCAGCTTCTTCGAGTCGGCGACCATTTCCATCGCCAGGTGCGCCTCGCGGTAGGTGATCCCGCCCGGGACGGTGGTGCCGGTCCCCGGAGCGTACGAGGGATCGATGCAGTCCATGTCGAAGGAGACGTGCAGCCCCGACGTGCCGTCGTTGGCGATCTTGAGCGCGTCCTCCATCACCGCCCGCATGCCCCGCTCGTCGATCTCCCGCATCGTGAACACGTGCACGCCCGCCTGCTGGATGACGATCTTCTCGGCGGCGTCGATCGAGCGCGGGCCCACGATCACGGCATGCGACGGATCGACCTTGGGCTTGAACCCGCCGATGCCCGCGAGGTCGGGGTCGCCGAGCCCGAGCGAGATCGCGAGCGCCATGCCATGGATGTTGCCCGAGGGCGAGGTCTCCGGCGTGTTCATGTCGCCGTGGGCGTCGAACCAGAGCAGCCCC
>JBDTYW010000302.1:0-3641 GCA_040005445.1 Candidatus Eiseniibacteriota bacterium | reverse complement strand
GAGAACAACTCGACCACGATCTTCCCGGTGCCGATCGACTTCATGAAGGCGTTCATGACCAGGATGGGCGAGAAGCCATGAGCCGCCCGCCCATCCTGCTCGCGATCGCCGCGGGCCTGGTCGCCGCCGGGGCGCTCGCCGCCGGCTGCGCGAAGAAGGTGGTCGACCTCACGCAACCGGTCGCGGTCGCGCGGCCCGAGGCCGCGAACGAGGCGACGCGCACGATGTGGCGCTCTCAGTTCCTGGGCGACCAGCAGAAGTGGAAGGACGAGTTCCAGGGCGAGTTCTCGCCGCTGCCCGAGGACCGGCGCGCGACCGCCGAGGGCCCCACGTTCTATCCGTTCGCGGTCGAGTGGCGGTTGTCCGGCGACCTGCAGCGCCTGACCGTGCAGAAGTTCGACCGCATGCCGGCGACACGCGGCAAGACCCAGGACTACCTCGAGTACGGGAAGATCCCGGTGACGTCGAACGGCGATACGGTGACGCTCATGGTCTACCGGCCGCTCGATCATCCGGAGCAGTTCTTCATCCCGTTCCACGATGCGACGAACGGCTCGGAGACCTATGCCGGCGGGCGCTACGTGCACCTCGACTCGCTCGATGTCCATCGCTGGGTCCTCGACTTCAACAAGGCCTACAACCCGTACTGTGCCTACGACTCGGTCTGGATCTGCCCGCTCCCGCCGCCCTCGAACACGTTGCCGTTCCCGGTGCGCGCCGGGATGCTGGCAAAGTGAGGCCGACCGGACGCCGCAACATCGCGAGCCCCTCGCCCTGGGAGCCGAAGTTCGGGTACTCGCGCGCGGTGCGTATCGGCCCGTGGGTCCTGGTCGCCGGCACGACCGGTTCCGATGGCGAGGGCCGGGCGATCGGCGGCGACGATGCGTACGCGCAGGCAAGGGCGGCGCTCGACAAGATCGAGACCGCGCTCACGGAGGCCGGCGCGACCCTAGAGCACGTCGTGCGCACACGCATCTACGTCACCCGGATCGCCGACTTCGAGGCGGTGGCCCGCGCGCACGGGGAGCGCTTCGGCAGCATTCGCCCGGCCTCGACGCTGGTCGAGGTGAGCGCGCTGGTTTCGCCCGCGCTGATCGTCGAGATCGAGGCGGACGCGTATGTGGGTGAGCGCGCATGAGCCCGCTCGCCGGGGGACGGCGGGCGGTGAGTGCTCCCGGACCGGTGCGTACGAAACGTACAAGTCGTACAATTTGACCATGTCGTCCCGCGACCTCGGTCCCCACGTCCTCGAAGAGTCCCGCACGCAGTTCGCGAAGCTGCGCGCGCTCGCCGAGGCCGCCCTCGCGCAGGTCGACGACGCGGCGTTCTTCGCCTTACCCGAGCCGAGCGGGGAGACCAACAGCATCGCGCTCGTGGTCAAGCACATGGCCGGCAACGCGCGTTCGCGCTGGAGCGACTTCCTGACGAGCGACGGCGAGAAATCCGGCCGCGACAGAGACCGGGAGTTCGAGCTCGGAGCGGCCGACACGCGCGAGGCGTTGATGACCGCGTGGACGCGCGGCTGGGAGCTGCTCGACCAGGCGCTCGAGCCGCTCGGCCCCGACGACCTGATGCGCACGGCCACGATCCGCGGCGAGCCCCACACGGTGCTGCAGCTGATCGATCGGCAGCTCACGCACTACGGCTATCACGTGGGCCAGATCGTGCTGCTCGCGCGGCTCGCAAAGGGCGGCGCGTGGTCGTCGCTCAGCGTGCCGCGCGGGCAGTCCGCGGCGTTCAATCAGAAGATGATCGATCAATTCCGGACGAGACCCCCTCGGGATCCTTGAGGATCGAGGCCCGCCGGGTCAGCCGACGGTGTGGATCAGGATCTCGTCGCCCGGCAGCAGCCGGTGCAGGCCCTTCAAGACCGACCCGCGCAGCATGTGCACGAGCTGCGAGCGCTGGGAGACGCCCACCATCACCGCGTTGACGCGCAGGCGCCGGGCGGCATCGGCGATCGACAGCGAGGCGTTGTGCGACAGCCGCCAGATCGGGATCGGGGTGAGGCCCGCGGCGCGGATCCGGTCGGCCGCATCGTCGAACGCCTCGAGCAGCTCGCGCTCGGGCTGGAGCTGTTCCCCGGAGAACAGGCCGGGCCACTCGGTCACGCCCAGCACGAAGATCGCGGCGTCGCCATTGCCACGCGCGCGCAGGATGGCCTCGTCGATCAGGCGCGGATTACTGTCCCGCACCGCGACCAGCGTGCGCGAGGGCTCGATCAGCGCCGCCTCCATGGCGGTCTCGAGCGAGACGATCTCGCGGCTGCGGCGCTCGACGATGTCCTCCGCGCGCAGGCGCTGGCGTGCGGCCTCGGTCGCGACCCAGGGCAGCTGGTTCAACCCGCGGATCGCCCAGTCCCGGCGGATCGCGACCGCGATCAGGACGCCGATCGCGACCACGCCGCCGCCGAAGATCGTGGCCTCGTGCTTGTTGACGATGTTGACGACCCAGGCGAGCGTGACCATCGCGGTCGTGAGCACGCCGACCCAGAACTTGACTCCGCGATCGCGCTCGCGCCAACGGATGACGTCGACGCCCAGCGACGTGAACGTGAACGCGCCGAGGAGCCCGAACGAGTACAGGTGGCCGAGCGTCTCGAGGTGCCCGCTGGTGACGTGCACGATCAGGAAGGTGACCGCGGTGAAGAAGATGATGCCCACGTGCGGCGTGCCGAAGACGCGGTTGCGGCGAGCGAGGATCTTCGGCAGGTAGTCGCCGCGTGCGAGCGCGAGGAACACGTGGTAGCCGCCGATGAGCGCGGTGTTGGCGGCGAACAGGAGCAGCGCCGACGCCGATAGCACGACCGACCAGGCGAGCCACGGCCCGCCAAACGAGCGGCCGAGCTCGGATACGAACGCGTCGCTGTGCGCATGCTTGACGGACTCGGACAGGCCGGCCGTCGCCATCACCGTGAGCAGCGGGGAGGTGATCGCGACCGTGATCACGACCAGCAGCATGGCGTAGCCGGCCGTGCGCTTGATCGGCAGCTTCATGGCGGGGGAGAGCTGGCTGATGCTCTCGAGCCCCGAGAACGCGAGCCACGCTCCGGCGAATCCGGCGAGCGCCTTCGGCACCGGCAGGCCGCGCAGCGCGCCCAGTTGCTGGCCGGCGAGCGCCCACTGCTCCGGCGTCATGTGGGTCGCCACGATGAAGATCACGACGATGTTCGTGACCAACGAGGCGATCGCCATGTAGAGCGCGAAGGTCGCGCTCTCCTTGATGCCGATGATGTTGATGGCCCCGAGCAGGAGCAGCCCGAGACCGGCCATGAGCTCGATGTGGTTCTGGAAGAACGGGAGCACCGACCCGATGTACTGGAACGCGCTGACCGAGGAGATCGCCGACGTGAGGAAGTAGTCGACGATGATCAGCATGCCGCCGATCGCCCCCATGAACGGGCTGAACGCCTTGGTTGCGACCGTGACGACGCCGCCGCCCTCGGGGTTCCGCCAGGAGACCTCGATGTACTTGAAGGCGAGCAGCACGAAGCCGATGGTGGTGAGCGCGACGAACGCGGGCGCGAGATTGCCGACCTCGCCATAGAGGATGCCCGGAACGTAGTAGACGCTCGTGCCGATGTCGCAGAACACGACCGCCCAGGCGAGCAGCCACCCGAGCTGGCGAAGATCGTGTTCGCC
>JBDTYW010000301.1:0-3658 GCA_040005445.1 Candidatus Eiseniibacteriota bacterium | reverse complement strand
CGGCGGCGCGCGACCGAACCTCACGGTCGTGGGCGACGACGACCAGAGCATCTACAAGTTCCGGGGCGCGTCGATCTCGAACATCCTCGAGTTCCAGGCCGCGTACGCCAATTGCGCGACACACGTGCTGGTCGAGAACTACCGCTCGACGCAGGCGATCCTCGACCAGGCCTATCAGCTGATCCAGCACAACAACCCGGAGCGGCTCGAGGTGCAGGCGAAGGTCGACAAGCACCTGCGCGCGGCCGGACCCGTGCCCGAGGGACCGCCGGTCGAGGCGCGGGGATTCGACTCGCCGTCGACCGAGGCCGACTTCGTGGCCGAGCGAATCGCCGCCCTGGTCGCATCCGGCGAGCGCCGCTACGGCGACTTCGCGGTGCTCGTGCGGCGACACGCTGCGAGCGACCCGATCGCGCGCGCGCTCAACCTGCGGAGCATTCCCTGCCGCGTGGCCGCCGGCGGCGGGCTGTACGATCGCCCCGAGGTCCAGGCCAGCCTCGACGCGCTCTCGGCGATCGCCGACCCGACCGACGACCGCGCGCTCTACTTCCTCGCCGCCTCGGAGATCTACGACGTGCCCGCGCTCGCTCTCGCCGAACTCAGGCGCGGAGCCGAGCGGCGCAACCGCGGCCTGTGGGCGACGATGCTCGATGCGCTCGCGCTCGACGCCGTGCCCGATTCCGCCGCGCGCGCGGCGCTCGCTCGGCTGGTCTCGGACCTGGTCGAACTACGTCCGTTCGCGCTCCGCCACCCGACCGGCGAGACGCTCTATCGGTATCTCTCCCTGAGCGGCTACCTCGAGCGGCTGACGCGCGAGGGCGCCGAGGGCAGCGCCGGGGCCGATGCCCAGGTGCAGAACCTGGCGCGGCTGTTCGAGATCGCGCGCGGCTTCGGGCGGCTCGCGGTGCGCGACCGGCCGATCGAGATCGCGCGCGATCTCGCGACGCTGCGCCAGGCCGGCGACGATCCGAAGGCCGCCGAGCCCGATGCCGACGAGGACGCAGTGCACGTGCTGACCGTCCACCGGGCGAAGGGGCTCGAGTTCCCGCTCGTGTTCCTGGTCGGGCTCGAGGCGAACCACTTCCCCGGCATCGCGCGGCCCGATCCCCTGCCGTTCCCCGACGCGCTGATCCGGCAGAAGCTCCCGGGCGGCAACATCCATCGCGCCGAGGAGCGGCGCCTGTTCTACGTCGGCATGACCCGCGCGCGCGAGGCGCTGTGCCTGAGCTGGGCGGTCGACCACGGCGGCGTGCGCCAATGGAAGCCCTCGCCGTTCGTGCTCGAGGCGCTCGACCAGGCGCGCGTCGAATCGCCGCTGACGCGCGCCAGCGCGGCCGACCACCTGCACCGCCACATGGCCGTGCCCGAACCGATCGTGCTGCCGCTCACGCCCATGGCCGACGACGAGACGCTCGAACTGTCGAACCGCCAGGTCGACGACTGGCTGACGTGCCCGCTCAAGTACAAGTATGCGCATGTGCTCCAGGTGCCGCTCTTGCCGCACCACAGCGTGGGCTACGGGCTCGCCCTCCACAACGCGATCCGGGACTACTACGTGCACACGCGCGAAGGCTGGCCGGTGGACGCCAACCGGCTGGTCCAGGTGTTCGAGGAATCGTGGACCGGCGAGGGCTTCATCACGCGCGAGCACGAGCGCCAGCGCCTCGAGCAGGGCCGGGCCGCGATCCGCGGGTGGTACGAGCGCGAGCAGGCGCACCCGTCGAAGCCCGCGATCATCGAGGGTGCGTTCCGCTTCGCGCTCGGCGCGAACGTCGTGCGCGGCCGCTTCGACCGGGTGGACGTGCGCACCGAGGGACCGGTGATCGTGGACTTCAAGTCGAGCGAGGTGGCCGAGGCCGACAAGGCCGACACCCGCGCAAAGGAGAGCCTCCAGCTCGCGGTCTACGCGCTCGCCTACGAGGAGACCAGCGAGGATCACCGCCGCCCCGCCGCCGTCGAGCTGCACTTCATCGAGTCGGGCGTGGTCGGCCGCGCGCCGGTCCTGGACGCCACGATCGCGCGCGCCCGCGAATCGATCACGACCGCCGCGGCGGGCATCCGCGCCCGCCACTTCACTGCGACGCCCGGCTACCGCGAGTGCGGCTACTGCGCCTACAACGCGATCTGCCCGGCCAAGGCGCGCGGGGCGTTCGGGTGAGCCCACACGCGCTGGTTCCCCCCGACTGGCTCGCACAGGCGATCACCGTCGCGCGCGGGGCGGGAGCGATCCTGCGCGAGGGCTACGGCCGCCCCGGCACGATCGATTACAAGGGCGGCATCGATCTCGTCACCGAGTTCGACCGCCGCAGCGAGGCCTATGTGCGCGCCGAACTGGCGCGGCGCTTCCCCGGCCACGCCTGGCTCGGCGAGGAGACCGGCGCCTCGGTCGCGCCGGCGGGACCCGTACCCGAGTTCCGCTGGGTGGTCGATCCGCTCGACGGCACGACGAATTTCGCGCATGCGTATCCGTTCTTCGCGGTCTCGATCGCGCTCGAATTCCTGGGCGAGCGCGCCCTCGGCGTGGTCTACGATCCGCTTCGCGAGGAGTGCTTCAGCGCGCTGCGGGGCGCGGGCGCGTGGCTCAACGGCGTGCCGATCGCGGTCTCCCGCGAGGCCCGCATGGAGCGCACCCTGGCGGCAACCGGCTTCGCCTACGACGTGCACGAGAAGCCCGAGGAGACGCTGCGCTTCTTCGCGCCGTTCCTCTCGCGCGTCCAGGGCGTGCGGCGCGACGGCTCGGCCGCGCTCAACCTCGCGTACCTCGCGTGCGGGAGGTTCGATCTGTTCTGGGAGGTCAAGCTGCACGCGTGGGACGTCGCCGCGGCCGCGCTGCTGGTCGAGGAGGCGGGCGGCACGGTCACCGACTTCGCGGGTGGGCCGATGCCGCCGGACGGCTTCGAGGTCGCGGGCTCGAACGGCGTGCTGCACGCGGAGTTACTCGCGATCCTGCGGGAGATTCCGAGACTCCACCGCCCGGTGCGCTGAAGTCGTTACTCCACCAATTCGAATTCCAGCGACTTCTTCGCCACCGCCCGGCTCGTCAGGTCCGTCACCGTGACTTCGATGCGATACGACCCGGGCGCCTGGTCGGCGAGGTTCGCGCTCACGTACTGGAAGCGCGCACGGCCGGGCACGTCGTCGGTCTTCGCGACGCTGACGACGGGGTCGTTCTTGCGCGGATTGATCACCTTCAGGAAGAACGGGCGGCGGTCCTTGCGCGTCGACTGGACCTGGTACTCGATCGAGAGCTGCCCGCGGCCGGTCTCGTCGCTCACCAGGTTGTAGACCTCGAAGTAGAAGCCGAACGGCTGGTCGCGCGGTGCGCGCGAGAGCGGGTTCGGATAAACCGAGTAGTCGGTCTTGGCGAACGGCGTATCCCGGCGGCCCGCCTCCTGGCCGCACGCGAGCTCCAGGTCCGAGACCTCGAGCTTGCCCGACTGCGAGGGCACGACGGTCACCGGCACGCGCCAGCTTCCGGCCGCCCCCTTCACCGTGTCGCGCGCGGCCATGCCGACCACGTAGCGGCCCGGCGGCAGGTCGAAGTTGAATTGCAGGAGCCCGACCGTGTCGCTCATGCACACCGCCGGGAACGACGTCCGGGCGCGCGCGACCTCCTCGAACGTGGAATCGCGGTAGACCACCGCCTCGCCGAACAAGT
>JBDTYW010000300.1:0-3664 GCA_040005445.1 Candidatus Eiseniibacteriota bacterium | reverse complement strand
CGATGCCGCACGAGATCCTGAACATCCCGCTGACCTCGTTCAGCGCGTTCGACCTCCTGATGAGCTCGCTCACGATGGTGCTCGCGCTCGCCGGGATCCAGCAGGCGAACATGAACAAGGCGCGGATCTGGCTCGCCGCCACCGCCGTCCTGGGAATGGTGTTCGTCGGGTTGCAGGCCTACGAGTTCACGCAGTTCGTGCATGAGGGCCTGACGCTGCAGAAGAACCTGTTCGCCTGCACGTTCTACGTGCTGACCGGATTCCACGGTACGCACGTGACGGTGGGCGTGATCTGGCTGTGGACGCTGTTCATCGGCACGTTCACCGGGCGGATCGGCCCCAAGAACGACCTCGACGTGGAGATCTGCGGACTCTACTGGCACTTCGTCGACGTCGTCTGGATCGCGATCTTCACCCTGATCTACCTGCTGCAGTAGGGGGCGCGCCATGAGCGACCACGGGACGCATCCGGAAGGCAAAGACACGCACGAGGCGCACGGCCACGCGCACCCGACGGCGAAAAAGTATCTCGGCATCGCGATCATCCTGACGATCATCACGGTGATCGAGGTCGCGGTGTTCTACGTGCCGAGCATGCACCCCTTCCTGCCGCCGATCCTGCTCTCGCTCTCGGCGCTCAAGTTCGCGCTGGTGGCGATGTTCTACATGCATCTCAAGTTCGATCACCGGCTCTACTCGTGGGTGTTCATCGTGCCCATGTGCTTCGCCACGGCGATCATCCTCGCGCTCTTGGCGCTGTTCTCCGCCTCGCACCGATCGTGAGGTGAGGGGCTCCTGAACGCCGGCTTCTTCGTCCACGAGCCTCCCGCCCCGCGGCGCCCCCCGTCGATCCCGACGGCGCCCCGCGGCGAGCCGTCCGTGCCCGGACATGCCGCACCCGCGGCGAAGCAGCCCGCCGTCACGCCGGGCTCCTGGGACTGGTCGTTCATCCCGGGCACGAAGACGCAGGCGCCCGAGCTGGCGCCGTTCGACCCGCGCATCTGGGAGAACCACAATAGCGTCTTGATCGGGACCGTCGTGCTGGCGGCGCTCTACCTGTGGGCGGTCGGACCCCTGAGGCGCAAGAAGGGCTGGGCCCCGAAGTTCCCCGTGGGGCGTGCGGTGACGTTCTTCGTCGGGCTGACCGTCATGCTGCTCGCGCTCAACGGGCCGCTCCACGACCTTTCGGACTACTACCTGTTCAGCGTCCACATGGTGCAGCACCTGATGCTCACGCAGGTGATGGCGCCGCTGATCATCCTCGGGCTGCCGGCCTGGCTGGTGGGGGCGATCGTGTCGCGGCCGGGCATGGCGCGTGCGGCGAAGTTCTGGGGCAGCCCGCTGATCGGCGGAGGGCTGTACATCTCGAGCCTCGTGTTCTGGCACCTGATCCCGTTCTACGACCTGATGATGCGCAACCACAACATCCACATCGCGACCCACCTCATGTTCATGATCACGGCGGTGATGGCATGGTGGCCGGTGTGCTGTGCGCTGCCCGAGGCGGGCCGGATCCGGGAACCGGCGAAGATGCTGTACCTGTTCCTGCTCGGGGTGCCGATGCAGGTCTTGGCGGCGGTGATCTCGCTGTCGGACCGCGTGCTCTATCCGTGGTACGCGACGGCGCCGCGCACGTGGGGCCTGACGCCGCTCGATGACCAGCAATGGGGCGGGCTGATCATGTGGGTGCCGGGCGGGCTCGGGCTGTGGCTGGCGATCACCGTGGTGTGGCTGGTGTGGGCAAAGCAGAACGAGCCGGGCCGGGGCCGCCGCGTGGGCGACCTGTCGCCCGAGGGCGAGGCCGGCGGCGACGAGGAGCCGCCGCTGACCCTGCCCCGCATTCCCTAGGCGACGCTACCCCGCCGGCTTGGGCGCCGGTTCCGGCAGGTCGAACGCGATCACCTGCGAGTCGAAGCCGCAGGTCTTGTGGCTGGCGTCGCAGAACGGCTTCTTCGCCGACTGCCCGCAGCGGCAGAGCGAGAGCTTCGTGCGGCCGGCGAGCCCGAACGGCTTGCCGTCCTGGTCCACGATCTCGAAATCCCCCTCGATCCGCAGCGATCCGTTGTTCACGACCATGATCTTCGTGGCGGCCATGCATGCCCTCCCGGTTTGCCTTCGTCGACCTCGGCGCGGGGCAGGCGCCCCGTGCGACTCCCGCAGTCTATGCGCCGGGCTTGCGCCGGGCCAGCACGATCGACCCCACGAACGTGATCAGCGCAAACGCGAACCACTGGCCGGCATAGCTCAGGTGCACGGTCTCGTCGAAGGCTCGGGGCGCCGACCGGATGGGCGTTGCGTTCGCCTGCGCGGCGTCGGGGAGGGCGCGCAGCACGTAAGGGCGGACCGGGTAGGGCAGCCGCGCAGCGATCGAGTCGGCGTCGAGGTGCGTCACCGACCAGACCTCGAGCGAGTCGATCTCGAGGCGGCGCCACGGCGTGCTTCGCCCGGCGGCCTTGCCGCGCAGGATCGGCTGGGCGAGGGCAACCACGTCCCTTAGACCGGGGGCGGGAAACCGCTCGGGTTTGGCAGTGGCGGCGTCGATCGAGGGGATCCAGCCGCGATCGACCAGCACCGCGGGGCTGCCGTCCTCGGGAGCGAGCGGCGTGACGACCTCGACCCCCGGTTCGCCGTCGTGGGCCCGGCCCATGAGCAAGAATTGTCGGGTCTCGTCGAAGCGGCCGCGCACGCGATAGCGCCCGAACCGGAGCGCGTCGTCCCCGTGGGCGAGGGCCTCGTCCGCGGCCGCCAGGTCGAGCGCAGGGGCGGCGAGGGCGGCGGCGAGGCGGGCGTTCAGGGCCTTCTTCTCGTGCAGGCGATCGAGCTGCCAGAAGCCCAGCCGGACGCAGACAGCGATGACGACCAGGGCGAGGAACAATCCGGCGACCGTCGGGAGGCGCTTCACTCCGACAACCTAGCCGGGGCTACCCCGGCATGCAACCCGCCGGTGAAATCGGCGTAAGGGAGCGAGTCGGGCCCGCCGCGGCCCCGGGCGCGAGACCCCGCAACCCCGGTGGAAGGCCGCGAGGTCCGGAAAGGGGGGATGCCCCGGTGTTCCTGCTCTTCCTGTTCGCCCTGCCGCTGCTCCTCGTGGGCGCGGCGCTGTTCGGCGTCTTCGCGATCCTGGTCCCGCTCCTTGGATTCCTGATCAGCCTGCCGTTCCGCATCCTCGGCTTCGCGTTCCACGTGCTCGGCCTTGCGCTGCTGCTGCCATTACTGCTCGTGGGCGGAGCGCTCGCGATCGGCGGATTCCTGCTCGCCCTGCTGCTCGGCGGAAGCTTCCTCCTGCTGCCGCTCCTGCCGCTCGCCCTCGTCGTCGCCGGCGGGGTCTGGCTGGTGCGCCGCGGCAGCCGCCGCGCGGCCCACGCCTGAACGCGCGCCCTTTCCTGCGCCCGGCGCGCGCGCGGAGATAGGTCCCACCCGCGCACGACCCACGGGCCTCCGGCCTTGCGCCGGGGGCCTGTTTCATGCTGATATCCGGGGGTCGCCGCACCCCACCGCGCTTCGCCGCACCCCCCGTCCGCGCCTGTCGAATCACGCGCTTCCTGGAGGCTTCGCTTGGCCGATTTCATCTACACCATGAAGGACGTGGGCAAGGTCGTTCCGCCCAATCGCGTCATCCTCAAGGGCATCTGGCTCTCGTTCTTCCACGGCGCCAAGATCGGCG
>JBDTYW010000299.1:0-3674 GCA_040005445.1 Candidatus Eiseniibacteriota bacterium | reverse complement strand
ACTCCTACGGCGCCCGGCGCGGCAACCACGAGGTGATGATGCGCGGCACGTTCGCGAACATCCGCCTCAAGAACCTGCTCGTGCCCGGCAGCGAGGGCAACGTCACGCGTTTCCTGCCGACCGGCGAGAGCATGGCGATCTTCGATGCCGCCGAGCGCTACCGCGCGCTGGGCACGCCGCTGATCGTGCTCGCGGGCAAGGAGTACGGCACCGGTAGCTCGCGCGACTGGGCAGCCAAGGGCCCGCTGCTGCAGGGCGTGCGCGCGGTCATCGCCGAGTCGTTCGAGCGCATTCACCGCTCGAACCTGGCAGGCATGGGCGTGCTGCCCCTGACCTACCTGCCGGGGGAGAATGCCGAGACGCTCGGGTTGACCGGCGAGGAGACGTTCGCGATCGCCGGGATCTCGGGCGAGCTCACGCCCCGCCAGAAGGTCACGGTGAGCGCCACGCGCGGCGGGGGCGAGGTCGTGACCTTCCAGGCGATCGTTCGCCTCGATACCCCCGTCGACGTGGGCTACTACCGCAATGGCGGCATCCTGCAGACGGTCCTGCGCTCGCTGGCCGGAGCGTCCTGATTCCCACGGAGGGCGATCATGCTCGGAGAGTTCAAAAAGTTCCTGCTGCAGACCAATGCGCTCGCCCTGGCGATCGGCGTCGTGATCGGCGGCGCGATCGGCAAGGTCGTCAGCTCGCTGGTGGCGGATGTCCTGATGCCGCTGATCAGCCTCGCGATTCCCGGGGGCGCGTGGCGCGAGGCCCAGATCGTGTTCGCGACCAATCCCGACG
Organism: Candidatus Eiseniibacteriota bacterium; assembly: GCA_040005445.1. Classification (GTDB taxonomy): domain Bacteria; phylum Eisenbacteria; class RBG-16-71-46; order RBG-16-71-46; family DASYSL01; genus JANPEF01. The sequence continues at coordinate 2,888 of JBDTYW010000299.1, read as the reverse complement.
GGACGGTCAAGAATGCGATCTCCTCGGGGCAGTTCCTCGGCAGCCTGATCGACTTCGTGATCATCGCGTTCGCGGTCTTCATGATCACCAAGGCGCTGATCAAGCCCGCACCGCCCGGCCCGCCGACGAAGGCCTGCCCGGAGTGCACGGAGTCGATCCCCGCCGCGGCGAAACGCTGCAAGTTCTGCACCTCGGCGACCTGAGCCGCACCGGGGGGACCGCGGGCGAATCTGCCGCGCTCCCCTCAAGTCGAAGGCGCAATCGTCCGATCACATGGGCGGTCGAATCCCCGGCGGCGCCCGCTTGTGAGGGCGGCCCGCGGGCGGTATCCTGCGCGTGAGCACTCCCTCGACCTTCCCCCCGGAGCCCCTGTCATGGCAGAAGAACGCACGACCGTCCCGCCCGCCTCCCCGGCTGTGACCCATGCCACCGAGCACGAGGCCCGGGCGATCGCCGAGGCCTCGCGCGAGACCGAATGGGACAAGCCGAGCTTCGTGCGCGAGCTGTTCGACGGCCGGCTCGACCTCTCCCTGATCCACCCGTTCCCGACGCCCGACCCCGTCGAGGAGCAGCGCGGTCGCGAGTGGATCGCGCGCCTCGAGGCCTTCCTGCGTGACCACGTCGACGGCGAACGCATCGAGCGCGAGGGCAGGATCCCGCCCGAGGTCATCCAGGGCCTCCGCGAGCTCGGGGCGTTCGGGATCAAGATCCCGATCGAGTACGGCGGGCTCGGGTTGTCGCAGCGCAGTTACGGCCACGCCGTCGCGCTCGCCGGCTCGGAATCGGCCGCGCTGGTCACGCTGCTCTCCGCCCACCAGTCGATCGGCGTGCCCCAGCCGGTCAAGCTGTTCGGCACCGAGGCGCAGAAGCAGAAGTACCTGACGCGCTGCGCCGCCGGCGCGATCTCGGCGTTCGCGCTGACCGAGGGCGACGTGGGATCGGATCCCGCGCGCATGTCGACGCTCGCCACGCCGCTGCCCGACGGGTCCGGCTGGTCCCTCTCGGGCGAGAAGCTGTGGTGCACGAACGGCGCGATCGCCGAGCTGCTGGTCGTCATGGCCCGCACGCCCCGCAAGATCCCCGGCAAGCCCGGGCCGATCTCGGCGTTCATCGTCGAGGCGAACAGCCCCGGCATTCACGTCACGCATCGCCTCGAGTTCATGGGCCTCAAGGGGATCGAGAACGCGGTCATCCGTTTCGACGACGTCCAGGTGCCGCGCGAGAACCTGCTGTGGGACGAGGGGAAGGGCCTCAAGCTCGCGCTGGTCACGCTCAACACCGGGCGCCTCACGCTACCCGCGTCGTGCGCCGCCGCCGGCAAGTGGTGCCTGAACGTCGTGCGCCACTGGGCGAGCGACCGCGTGCAGTGGGGCAAGCCCGTCGGCAAGCACGACGCGGTCGCGCAGATGATCGCCGACATCGCCTCGAAGACCTACGCCATGGACGCGATCAGCGAGTTGGGCTCGATGCTCGCCGATCGCCACGCCTCGGACATCCGCCTCGAGGCCGCGGTCGCGAAGATGTGGAACTCGGACACCGCGTGGCAGCTCGCCGACATGACGCTCCAGATCCGGGGCGGCCGCGGCTACGAGACCGCGCCCTCGCTCGCCTCGCGCGGCGAGACCCCGATCCCGATGGAGCGCGTGCTGCGCGACCTCAGGATCAACCGCATCTTCGAGGGCATGAACGAGATCCTGCACCTGTTCATCGCGCGCGAGGCGGTGGACACGCACCTCAAGGTGGCGGGCGACCTGATCGACCCGCGCGCCCCGATGGGCAGGAAGCTGGCGGCGCTGGTCAAGGCCGGGCTGTTCTACGCGTGGTGGTACCCGTCGAAGTGGCTGGGCTTTGCGCTCTGGCCGAAGTACTCGGAGTTCGGCCCCCTGGCGACCCACCTGCGCTTCGTCGAGCGCACGTCGCGCCGCCTGGCGCGCGCGCAGTTCCACGCCATGATGCGCTACCAGGGCGGGCTCGAGCGCAAGCAGTCGATCCTGTTCCGCTTCGTGGACGTGGCCGCCGAGCTCTATGCCATGAGCGCGTCGGTGACGATGGCGCAGGCCCAGTCGCTCGCCGGGGGCGCCGGGGGCGCGGACGCGATCGAGCTCGCCGACCTGTTCTGCCGCAATGCACGCCGCCGCGTGGCCGACTCGTTCCGGAGGGTCGGCGACAACGACGACGATGCCGGCTACCGCATGGCGATGGGCGTACTCGGGGGCAAGCTCACCTGGCTCGAGCAGGGCGTGTTCAACGTGGATGACTTGCTGGGCGCCGCCGAGGCGGCGGCGGTGGCGAAGAGCGCGAGCTAGTCGGCCTGCGGGGCCCCGAGTACGGAGGCCATCGCGGTTCGCATCGCGCCGAGCCGCACGCGTTCGACCGCGCGGATCTCGGCCCGCCGCGGTTCCCGCCCGTCGGCGAACACCTGCTGCAACTGCCCGCCCGGCACCATGCCCATGTCGTGCGTCCCCGCCATGACGTGCACCCGCCCCTCCAGCACGCACACGCAGGTCCCCATCGGCTCCTGGATCACGGCCAGCGTCGTGCCGGTCATCGTGGCCGAGGCCTGCATTCCCGAGATCGTGAGCCGGGCGCCGCGGAAGCCGGGGCCGGAGGTGAGGCGGACCTCGCCGCTCTCCAGGTGGCCCTCGCTGCGGCGCGCGAACCAGCGCGGCGGCGGGGCCGGGAGCGTCATGCGGGTCCCCGGCGCGATGCCCAGGGCGACCTGTCCGCGCGACACCAGCTCGAGGTCGCCCGCGCCGTTCCACTCGATGGTCGCGCCGGCCACCAGCGCCTCGTTGACGCTCTCGAAATCGTCGGCCGGCACGGCCTCGTCGTTGATCAGGACATTGCCGTGCGCGGCCTGGGTCGCGGCCACGCGCCAGCGCGGGCCG
>JBDTYW010000298.1:0-3678 GCA_040005445.1 Candidatus Eiseniibacteriota bacterium | reverse complement strand
CTCGGGTCGCGCGCCGTGCGTCAGGCGCGCCAGTGTCGCCCGGGCCGAGCCCGACGAGCCGAGGGCCATGTCGCGCTGCGTGCGCGCGAAGTCGAGCGCCTGCTGGGCGCCGAGGCCGCGATCGACCAACGCCTGGGCGCGCGCGAACGCCTTCTCCGCGCCGTCGAGGCTGGCCTGCTGGCGCGCGACCTCCTCGCGCGCGGAGGAGACGTCCTCGGAGCGGCTGCCGGCGGTCAGCAGCGCGAGATTCGCCTGCGCCTGCTCGCGGCCCGCGCGGGCCTGGTTGCGCGCCAGCGCGAGGTCGACCGTGTCGAGCACCGCCAGCGTCGCGCCCTGCGCAACGACGTCGCCCTCCTCGATCGCCACCCGGGAGAGCGTCCCGGCCACCCGGGTCGCTACCCGCACCTCGGTCGCCTCGATTTGCCCGGAGGCATGGATTCGGTCGCGATCGCCGGCGCTGCAGCCCGAGAACAGCAGGAGGGCCGAGCCCAGCAGGGCGGCGAGCGGGCCGGAGCGGAATCGGGATCGCGGCGTGCGCGAGAGCGGCGGGATGGCGGTCATTCGTGGGCTCCTGGCGTGGTCGGGGCGCCGGGGGGAGCCGCCAGGCCACGGGTGACGAGGTCGACGACGAAGCGCGCGAAGTCCTCGGGGGAGGGGTCGATCATCGGGTTTCCGACGAGCCGCGCGCCGCGCGCCCGCGCCGCGCGCGAGATCATGAAGAAGTTGAGGCTCGCCATCACGAGCAGGTGAACGAACAGCGGCGGCACGTCGCGGAACCGGCCGTCCTTGATCCCGCGCTCGACGGCGCCCGCGATCGGCTGCGAGGTGCGGGCGACGATCGCGAAGTCTTCGTCCTCGAGGTGGCCCCAGCCGTTGAGCACCTCGCGCATCACGAAATCCGAAATCTGCGGTCGCGCGCTGAGGATGCGGAACAGGGCCAGCACCATGCGCTCGATGCTCTCCGCCGGCGGGGCGTGCTCGTCGCCCGCCCGCTCGAGCGCCGTCGCCGCCGCCGCGAGGTGCTCGAGCACGAGCCGGCGGTAGAGCTCGCCCTTGCTCGGGAAGTAGTAGTAGAGCAGCGCCTTGTTGACCCCGGCCCGGCGGGCGATCGCATCGATGCGCCCCCCGTCGTAGCCGCGCTCGGCGAACTCGGCCGTCGCCGCATCCACGATGCGCTCGCGGGCCGGATTGCCCGGGGCCGGGCTCCCGGGATCGAGGGGCGGGGCCGGAGGCGCTGCTGCACGGGTTCGAGGGGCCATGGACCGCATGCTCGCGCTGCGTATCGGCGGGCGCAAGGAAATAATTAAACGGTTAGTTAAGACGGCCACCAGCCCGCCCGCCGATCTCGCCCGATGCCGACCCCCTAACTTCCGTGATAGCAAGGGATGCCTGTCCGGCCTTCGCGGGCTCGGCGCTTGTGTTTCGGGCCGCCCGACGTTAGTGTGTGCCCCCGTATCCGGGACGCCTCGCACGTCCCCAAAGCGGAGGCATGCATCGTCTTCGCCGTGGGACGCCCCGCGCACGAGGCGCGGGCTTTCCCCTCACGCCTTGGCACCCAATCCCAGGTCGGGATCACCTCGAAGGAGAGCTGTGTGATGACGAAGTCGCTTGCCTTGGGCAGGCTCCTGTCGCGTTTCCTCGCCACGGTCCGCAGCCGTTCGGCGGCCGTGCTCGCTCTTTCCGTGACGGGCCTCGTCGCCCTGAGTGGCGCCGCGTCGGCGAGCGAGCTCGATATCCAGATCCCCGCGATCAACACCACCTACAACATCTTCGGCGCCCAGGTTACGGGTCAGGCGTTGCTGTACGGCGGCTTCGCCGTCTGCCTGCTCGGCGCGCTGTTCGGATTCGCGCAGTACCTGGCGGTCAAGAAGCTGCCCGTACACGATTCCATGGCCGAGGTCTCGCACATCATCTACGAGACCTGCAAGACCTACCTCCTGCAGCAGGGCAGGCTGCTGATCGCGCTCGAAGTCCTGATCGGCGGCTGCATCGCGATCTACTTCGGCTTCGTGCAGAAGACCGGGCCCATGGTCGTCGGCCTGATCCTGCTGTGGTCGGTGCTCGGCATCCTGGGCTCCTACGCGGTGGCGTGGTTCGGGGTGCGCATCAACACGTTCGCCAACAGCCGGACCGCGTTCGCCTCCCTGATGGGCAAGCCGATTCCGGTCTACGAGATCCCGCTCCAGTCGGGCATGTCGATCGGCGTGCTCCTGATCTGCGTCGAACTCGCGGTCATGCTCACGATTCTCATGTTCATGCCCGGCCAGTACGCGGGGGCCTGCTTCCTCGGGTTCGCAATCGGCGAGTCGCTCGGCGCCTCGGCGCTGCGCATCGCCGGCGGCATCTTCACGAAGATCGCCGACATCGGGTCGGACCTGATGAAGATCGCGTTCAAGATCAAGGAAGACGACGCGCGCAATCCCGGCGTGATCGCCGACTGCGTCGGCGACAACGCCGGCGACTCGGTCGGCCCGACGGCCGACGGCTTCGAGACCTACGGCGTCACCGGCGTCGCGCTGATCTCGTTCATCGCGCTCGCGGTGATCCCGGACTTCAAGGCCCACTTCCTGGTGTGGATCTTCGTGATGCGCGTGCTCATGATCCTGACCTCGATCGTGAGCTACCAGATCAACCACGCGATCGCGCACTCGCAGAACGCGGGCAAGGACAAGATCGACTTCGAGGCCCCGCTGACGAGCCTGGTGTGGATCACGTCGCTGCTCTCGATCGCCGTGACGTTCGGGGTATCGTACCTGATCCTGGGGCACCTCAACGGCCCCCCCGATGCCGTCGCCGCCGGCCTGTGGTGGAAGCTCTCGATCATCATCTCGTGCGGCACGCTCGCCGCGGCGGTGATCCCCGAGCTGACGAAGGCGTTCACCAGCTCTCACTCGCGCCACGTCGCCGAGGTCGTCAACGCCTCGCGCGAGGGCGGCGCGTCGCTCACGATCCTCTCGGGCCTCGTGGCCGGCAACTTCTCGTGCTTCTGGAAGGGCCTCGCGATCGGCATCCTGATGCTGATCGGGTACCTGACCAGCCTCCAGGGCCTCGCCGGCTTCATGACCCACGAGGCCGTGTTCGCGTTCGGCCTGATCGCATTCGGCCTGCTGGGCATGGGCCCGGTCACGATCGCGGTCGACTCGTACGGCCCGGTCACGGACAACGCGCAATCGGTGTTCGAGCTCTCGCAGATCGAGAACATCCCGGGCATCGAGCAGGAGATCGAGAAGAAGTTCGGCTTCAAGCCCGACTTCAAGAAGGGCAAGCACTACCTCGAGGACAACGACGGCGCGGGCAACACGTTCAAGGCCACGGCGAAGCCGGTGCTCATCGCCACGGCCGTGATCGGCTCGACCACGATGATCTTCTCGATCATCCTCCTGTTGCAGAAGAGCATGCCGAACTTCTCGCTCGACCTGCTGGAGCCGCGTGTGCTGATCGGCCTGCTGATGGGCGGAGCGACCGTGTATTGGTTCTGCGGCGCCTCGATGCAGGCGGTGACCACCGGCGCCTACCGCGCCGTGGAGTTCATCAAGAAGAACATCCGTCTCGACCGCGACAAGGCGTCGATCGAGGACTCGAAGACCGTGGTCAGGATCTGCACGCAATACGCCCAGGCCGGCATGATCAACATCTTCATCGTGATCTTCTGCCTGACGCTCGCGTACGCGTTCTTCG
>JBDTYW010000297.1:0-3679 GCA_040005445.1 Candidatus Eiseniibacteriota bacterium | reverse complement strand
ATGATGAATCCGCGCGGCGAGTCTCCGATCGAGCCGTGCGCCTGGCCCCGAACACGCCCGGGGCGAGCGAGGATCCGGAATTGTCGGGGCGTCTCGCGTTGCGCCGGGGCGAAGACGCGCTGGCCACGGGCGACCTTGCGGCGGCGGAGCGCGCGTTCACCGAGGCGCGCGCTTCGGGCGCGTCCGGGCGCGTGCGCGAAGAGGCCCAGTTCATGGTGGGGGAGACCTCGTTCTACGAAGGCAAGTTCGACTCCGCGGCCGCGAACTACGAGGCCTTCGCCGGCGCCTACCCGACGAGTCGGTACACCAACGACGCACTCGAGCGCATGTACCTGATCGAGTCCGGTGACGGCGGCGCCGTGGCCGGGCTCGCCGAACTGGCGAAGGCGCTTCGACTCGCTCGGGCCGGGGCGAGCGAGGAAGCGCTCAAGGCCGCGGGAGCGGCCGAGGCGGCGTCCCTGAACGGCCCGGTCTGGGCCCATGCGGGGCTCCTGACCGCGAGCCTGCTCGAGGCGCGCGGCCGGCTGAAGGATGCGGCCGCGAAGGCGCTGTCGGTCGCGGAGACGCGCCCGGAGGATCGCCTGGCGGCGCTCGCGCGCCGCAAGGCCGGCGACCTCTACCGTGCCTCGGGCCGGGAGACGCTCGCGCTCGCCCAGTACGAGGAGATGCTCGTGCGCTATCCGCGCTCCTGGCTGGCGCCCGAAACCCGGCGGCTCGTGCAGGAACTGCGCGCGCGCGCGGGAGCGACGCCATGAGCGCGCACCGCCTCGGGTGGATCGTGCTACTGGCCGGGGCGCTCGTGTCCGTGCGTGCCGAAGCGAAGATCCTCGTGCCCATGGACGATCGACAGACCGATCATCTCAAGGCCTATGGCCTCGCCTACTGGTCGCTCGCGCACGGCGGCAAGATCGACTGGCTCCTCAACTATCGCGGCGGGTCGTTCCTCATGGCCGAGGATCCCCTGATCGATCGCGAGGCGAAGATCCGCGGGGTCGCAACCGAGGATGTGGACGGCGCCGGCGAGGCCTCGATCCTGGCCACGATCGAGGACAACAACATGGAGAAGGTCGTGCTCGAAAAGGCGCCGCGCGTGGCCGTGTACGTTCCGCCGAATCACCTGCCGTGGGACGACGCGGTGCGCCTCGCGCTCGACTACGCGGAAATCCCTTATGCCACGCTGTGGGATCCCGAGGTGCTCAAGGGCGATCTCTCGAAGTACGATTGGCTGCACCTGCATCACGAGGATTTCACGGGACAGCAGGGCAAATTCTACGCCGCGTACGCCGGAGCACAGTGGTACCAGGACGAGAAGGCGCTGCAGGAGAAGACCGCGCACGCACTCGGCTTCGCCAAGGTGAGCGAGTGCAAGAAGGCGGTCGCGCGCACGATCAAGGACTTTGTGGCGCGCGGCGGGTTCCTGTTCGCCATGTGCTCGGCGACCGACACCTACGATATCGCGCTCGCAGCCGAGGGCGTGGACATCGTCGACTCGCCCTACGACGGCGATCCTCCCGATGCCGGCGCCCAGCGGCGGCTCGACTACTCGCGCACGCTGGCGTTCCGCAACTTCACCCTGTTGCTGGATCCGTACATCTACGAGTACTCGGACCTCGACGTCACGATGGAGGCGGCGGCGCGCGGGCGCAGCTCGTTCTTCACGCTGTTCGACTTCTCCGCGAAGAACGATCCCGTGCCCACGATGCTGACGCAGGATCACACCAACGCCGTGCCCGAGTTCCTCGGACAGACCACCGGCTTCCACAAGGGATTCCTCAAGCCCGGCGTCACGGTGCTCGGCGAGGTCGAGGGCACGGACGAGGTGAAATACGTTCACGGGGACTATGGGAAGGGCACGTTCACGTTCTACGGCGGACATGATCCCGAGGATTATCAGCATGCAGTAGGAGATCCCCCGACAGACCTGTCGCTCCACAAGCACTCTCCGGGATACCGATTAATCCTCAACAACATCCTGTTTCCCGCGGCCGAAAAGAAGAAACAGAAGACCTGAGGTTGACATTCAGGGCCATGCGGGCTGTAATCGGATGGTAGACAGCAGCACAGCCGGCGCGCCGCGACCTCGCGCGCGGCCCTTCCTGGGAGGCCCGCCGTGCCCATTCTGATCCAGATCTGCATCGCCGTTTCGACGGTGGCGCTCGTCGTCGCCGCAATCGCGCTCACCCGTGTCCTCGCGCAAATGCGCCACACGGCGGCCCAGGTGGAGCGCACGATGGTCACGCTCGACCAGGCGATTCCGAGCCTGGTGCGAACGGTCGATGAGGCGCGCGGCGTCCTCGACTCCGTGAACCATATCGTGGCACGCGCCGACCGCATGACCGGGGACCTCGAGATCGTCGGCGGCAAGGCTGCGCGACTCTCGACCCTGGTCGTCGACCAGGTCCTCGCCCCCGCGGCGCAGGTCGCCGCGCTGGTCTCGGGCGTGCGCACCGGCGCTTCGTTCCTTTTCGATGGCTGGCTCAAACATCGCTCCAGCAAGGACCAACCCTCATCCGGAGGTTACCCACATGAGTGAGAACCGTACTGATTCCCTGATGGCTTTCCTGCTCGGCGCCGCCCTCGGCGCGGGCGTGGCCCTGCTGCTCGCTCCGGCGAGCGGCGACGAGACCCGCCGCAAGCTCAGCGATCGCGCGCGCAGCCTGGGCGACGAGATCGACGACAAGATCAAGACCGCGAAGGACGAGGTCAAGCACCGCGCGGGCGACGTGAAGGCGGCGGTCGGCGCCGGCCGCGACGCCTACATCCGCGCACGCGCCGGCGACGAACCGGCTTCGACGTCGAACGTCCTGTAGTGCGGGCCCGCGCCCTGCGGACCCTGATCGTCCTGTGCGCCCTCACGACGCTCGCCTCCGCGCGAGCGTCGGAGGCGCAGAATCTCTCGCGGCTTCGTCACCGGGCGTTCGCCACCCCGGGCAGCGGCGCCCACTTCGAACTCACCGCGTTCAACGGAATCCAGCTGCCGAAGGACCTGTACACGTCCGGCGGAGCGAAGATCGGTCCCGGGGACGGCTACACCTGGGGCGGCCGCGTGGCCTATCACACCGGGCCCAAGCTCGGTATCGAGCTGTCGTACACGCGGGCCCGCTCCGCGCTCGAACTGCGCAAATCCTCGACGGGTTTCCCGGATTCGACCGCTCTCGGCGGCCTCGTCGTGCACGAGTTCGACATCGGAGTGCTGCTCGCGCAGGAGGCACAGCCGAACGCGAAGACCGCGGGATACCTCCTGTTCGGCGTCGGAGCGACGCGCTTCGTGGGCGACATCGCGCCGGCGAGCGGAGACGTCACGCGGCAACGCTTTGCGTGGCACGTCGGGCTGGGCAGCAAGATCCGCATGGGGAGCCAGCTCTCCCTGCGGCTCGAGGGGCGCTATCGTTCGACCAACACCGATCCGCGCGGCACGCTCTACACCGACGCGGGGGGCAACGTCTACACGTTCGCCCCGCACTGGTATCGCACCGGCGAACTCACCGCCGGGCTGACCTACCGCATCGGCGGGTAACTATCCCCGGATGAGATCCGCATATTCGTCGTGGCGGCGGATGTACGAAGCCACGAACGGGCACAGCGGTACGACGTGCAGGCCGCGCGCCCGCGCGGCTTCGAGCGCGTGCCGCGCGAGCGCGTTCGCCACGCCCCGCCCCGCAAGCGCCTCGGGTACCTC
>JBDTYW010000296.1:0-3694 GCA_040005445.1 Candidatus Eiseniibacteriota bacterium | reverse complement strand
GGCTGGTCGAGCGAGGGCGCGTGCACGCCTGCCACGACGTCTCCGACGGCGGCGTACTCCAGGCGTTGCTCGAGATGTCCTTCGCCTCGGGGGCGGTGCTCGGCTTCGAGGCCGTGCGGCCGCCGGCGCGTGGCGGCGTGGCGGCGGACCTCGCGTGGTTCAGCGAGGAGCCGGCGTTCCTGGTCGAGGTGGCGGCCGAGGATGCGGAGACGTTGCTCGCCGCGCTGTCCGATGCCGGCGTCCTGGCGCGCGCGCTCGGCGAAGTGACGACGGGGGCGCTGCGCCTGCGGGAGGGAACAGGCGATCGCGCCGGCGTCGAACTCGATCGCGGGCGGCTGTTCGAGGCATGGTCGAGCGCGCTTGCGGGCGCATTCGTCGTGCGCGAGGAGGCGCTCGCGTGATCGGTCGTGCCGCTCCCCGGGTCGTGGTCGTGCGGTTGCCCGGCATGAACTGCGAGGACGAGACCGCGCGCGCGCTCGAGGCGGCGGGCCTGCGCGCGGCGCTCGTGGGATGGGACGAGCCGCCGTCCGCGCTCGAGGGCTACGACGCCTACGTCCTCCCCGGCGGCTTCTCCTACCAGGACCGCGTGCGCGCGGGCGCGATCGCGGCGAAGGACCCGCGGCTCTCCGTGATCGCCGAGGAGGCGGACCGTGGCGTGCCCGTGCTCGGGATCTGCAACGGCGCGCAGATCCTGGTCGAGGCCGGGCTCGTGCCCGGCGGCGGGCCCGGCGACGACCGGATCGCGCTCGCACTGGCGACGAATCATCTCGGCGCGGAACGCGGCTACCATGCACGCTGGGTCATCCTCGAGGTGCGCGGCGAATCGATGTGGACCGAGGCCTTTCGCCCGTTCGAACGGATCCCGCTGCCGATGGCGCACGGCGAGGGCCGCTTCACCGCGAGCGACCCGGCCCGCATGCCGCAACTGGCGGCGCGCGGCCAGGTACCGCTCGCCTATGTGAGCCCGCTCGCGGGGGAACCCGCGCGCGGCTGGCCGGACAATCCGAACGGATCGGAGGCGGATGCCGCGGGGGTGACCAATGCGCGCGGCAACGTGCTCGCGCTCATGCCCCACCCGGAGCGCGCCGAGCGCATGTTCCACGTGCCCCTGGACCTCGCCGGTCCATGGGGCGATCGCCGCCGGCGCGCGCAGGGCGACGCCGATGCGCTTTATCGGCCGGGCCCCGGTCACGGCTTGTTCCTCTCCCTGGCATGGTCGCTCGGCGTGCGCGCACCGGCGGAGGTAGGATGAGCCCGGCCTGGATCCAGCTCTGGGTGGAACGGCGGGCCGTCGACCCGGCGGCGTCGACCGCGGGGCACACGCTGCAGCTGCTGCTCGGCCGCGATGCGCCCGTGCGCGTCGGACGGGCGGACCTGTGGGAGCTGCGGGCCGACGATGCCGGCGCGGGTGCGCGGGAGAGCTTCGAGACCTGGATGCGCGCCTCGAACCTGTTCCTCAACCCGAACCGGGATCGCGGCGTTCTGCTCGAGGGCGTGGCCCCGGTGCCCGGCGCTTCGGCGGCGGCGGTGGTGACCGTGGAGCGCGGCGGCGGCGACAGCCGCGCGCACGCCCTGACGCTCGGCCACGCGCTCGGCGGAAAGTGGCGCGTGCGTCGGGGCACGGTGTGGACGCTGCTGTGGCCGGAGGAACGCGTCGCCGACGTGGCCGCCCTCGCCGAACGCGCGGCCTGGGCCCGTCGCCGCTCGAGCGGCTTGCTGGTCAACCCGGAGTCGCAGGACGCGGTCGTCCTGGTCGGGCGCTGGGCCTGCCCCGCGCTGCCCGATGCCAACGGTGGGGCGTCGAACACGCTGGATCATGGAGGGAGCGATGGCGGAGTGGCGTGAAGAATGCGCGGTGTTCGGACTGTTCGGCGCCGACCGCGCGAGCGAACTGGCGCAACTCGGGCTCTACGCCCTGCAGCATCGCGGCCAGGAGTCCTGCGGCATCGTGAGCGCGCACGACGGGCGATTCTTCGTCGAGAAGGGGATCGGTCTCGTTGCCGACGTGATGACGCCCGAGCGCCTCGGCCGCCTTCCGGGGCGCCAGGCGGTGGGGCACAATCGCTACTCGACCACCGGCGGACTGAACCTGACGAACGCGCAGCCGCTGACCGCCAGCATCCGGGGCGAGGAGGTGGCGATCGCGCACAATGGCAACCTGGTCAATGCGGGCGCGATCCGGCGGCGGCTCGAGGAGTCGGGCTCACTGTTCCAGACCAGCCTCGACACCGAGGTCTTCCTGCACCTCATGGCGCTGGCCGAGGGCGACTTCGAGGAACGCCTCGCCGCGGCGTGCCGCGAGGCCCAGGGCGCCTACGCGCTCGTGCTGATGACGCCGGGCGCGGTCTACGGCCTGCGCGACCCGAACGGCTGGCGGCCGCTCGTGATCGGCCGGCTCGAGTCCGGAGCGCATGTTCTGGCGTCGGAGAGCTGCGCGCTCGACCTGCTGGGCGCGACCATGCTGCGCGAGGTCGGCCCCGGGGAACTGGTGCGCCTCGACTCGCGCGGGCTGACGGCGAGGCCGCTGCTGCCGGCGGGACCGCTCAAGCAGTGCATCTTCGAGCACATCTATTTCTCGCGCCCCGACTCGGTGGTGTTCGGCGAGACCGTGGACCGCGTGCGCCGCCGGCTGGGCCGCAAGCTCGCGGAGGAGCAGCCCGCCGAGGCCGACATCGTGATCTCCGTGCCGGACTCCTCGAACTCGATCGCGCTCGGGTTCGCCGAGAGCTCGGGTTTGCCCTACGAGCTCGGCCTGATCCGCAACCACTACGTCGGTCGCACGTTCATCCATCCGACGCAGGCGGTGCGCGACCATTCGGTGCGCGTCAAGTTCAACGCGGTCGGGGCGGCGCTCCGGGGCAAGCGCGTGGTGATGGTCGACGATTCAATCGTGCGTGGGACCACCAGCCGGAAGCTGGTCGCGCTGGTGCGCAGGGCGGGCGCGCGCGAAGTGCACTTCCGCGTGGGCTCGCCGCCGGTGGCGTTTCCCTGTTTCTACGGCATCGACACGCCGAGCCGGGGCGAACTGATCGGGGCGCGCCTCTCGATCGACGAAATTCGCGCATTCCTCGACGTGGACAGCATCGGCTACCTTTCCGAGGCGGGCATGAAGGCGTGCGAGTCGCAGAAGGACGCGTGGTGCGACGCGTGCTTCAGCGGGCGCTACCCGATCCCCCCGGAGCCGACGGCCGCGAAACTTTCGCTCGAGGGACCCCGCCTGTGGGGCCCCGCGTTCGGGCGAGTCTAGTCCGGAGCCAGAAAGGAAGCCCTCGTGAGCGAACCCGAAACCACCGCCACCGATCCCGGGTCCTGGCGCGCCGTCCGGCGCGCCAAGGTCGAGGAGCTGCGCGCGCAGGGCATCGAGCCCTACCCGTACTCGTTCGCCGTGACCCACCGCGCGCAGCAAGTGCTGGACCTCGGCGAGGCGGTCACGCCGGAGCCCGGGCTCCGGGTCGCGATCGCGGGGCGGCTGATGACGCGGCGCGGGCACGGCAAGGCGGCGTTCGGCCACGTGCTCGACGAGTCGGGGCGGGTGCAGGTGTACTGCCGCGAGGACGTGCTCGGCGCCGAGGGCTACGCCCTGTGGGACCGGCTCGACATCGGCGACTGGGTCGGCATCGAGGGGCCCGTGTTCCGCACCCGCACCGGCGAGATCACGGTGCAGGTGCGCGCGCTCACGCTGCTCGCCAAGTCG
>JBDTYW010000295.1:0-3705 GCA_040005445.1 Candidatus Eiseniibacteriota bacterium | reverse complement strand
GCGTTCCGCATGTCGTTCTACCGCAAGTTCGGCTACGGCGTGGTCGAGTGGGTGGACCACGCGCGGGTCGCGCCGGCGCGCCTGCCGGCCTCGCCGCTGCGGCGCAATGTGCGGCACCTCGAGCGCCCGGCCGACCAGCCGCTGGTGCAGCGCCTGTACGAGAAATCGCGCGCCCAGGGCACGGGCGCGTTCGTGCGCAAGGATGCGTGGTGGGAGATCCGCGTGTGGGCGCGCGTCAACGAGGGCGTGATCTACACGAACCCGCAGACCCGCAAGCCCGAGGGCTACGCGCTCTACGAGGTGCCCGCCGAGCCGCCGTACCCGCGCCAGCAGGCGCAGATCAGGGAACTGGTCGCGCTCACGCCGGACGCGTTCCGCGGGCTGCTCGGCTACTTCGAGGGGCTCGGCGACCAGTACAAGATGATCGAACTCACGCTCCCCAGGGGACAGGCCAGCGGGTTGCTGCGCGACTACGAGTACCTCGGCGCCCCGGAGTCGCTGCGCATGTTCCAGACCACGGGCCTCACGGCGGGCGGCGCGATGCTCCGGCTGGTCGACGTCGCGGAGGCGTTCGCGCTTCACCCCGCTCCCGCGGCGAACGGCGCCACGGGCCGGATCGGGCTCGATCTCGAGGACCCGGTGTTCCCCGCCCAGGCGCGCGGTTTCGACGTCGCGTTCGGCCCGCGCGGCGCGCGCGTCACGCCCGGCCGTTCGGCGCGCGATCGCCTGGCGATGCCGGTGGCCAGCCTGGCGCAGGTCTATCTCGGGGGCGCATCGGCCCGCCTGCTGCTGGCGCAGGGTCTGGCCACCGGGAGCGCGCGCGCCGCGGAGAAGCTCGACCGGGCGTTCGAGGGCCCGCCAGCCTTCCTCGGCATCATGAACGGCTTCTAGCCCGCCCGGAGAAACGAAGAGCGCCGGACCCCGCGAGGGATCCGGCGCTTCTGCTTGCGGCTCGCCCGGGTGCTAGCGCGGAGCAACCACGCAGGTCAGGCCGAGCGAGATGTTGAGATAGTTGCGGGCCTTGAGCTCGCCCCATTTGTCCATCTTGGAGAGCGACTGGTACGCCCCGCGCAGGTCCCAGTGGGTGGTCTCAGAGCCGTGGAGACCGATCTGGAGACCGCCCTGCCAGCCGAACTGGTTGGCGTTCGGGGCGAGTTCGCGGCGCAGCCGGGACATCATCCCGCCGACGAACGGCGTGACGTGAAGTCCCCCGTGGTTGGTCACGAGGCGGCCGATCCCGAGGTTCAGGCCGTAGCTGTTGACGTCATAGCCATCCAGGCTGCCGTGGTAGGCATCGCCAATCCGGCCCTCGGTGCGCTCGGCGAACGGCTCGAGGCTGAACGCGCTACTGAACGCCATCGGGATCCGGAAGCCCATGTTGAAACCGGTCTTGGATTCGTTCGTGAGCTTCCACTCCCCACCGGTCGGCTTGCCGACGCCGCCGAAGATGCCGATGCCGACCACGGAGTCGGCGGCGGCCACGCTGACGGTCAGGGCGAGCAGGATGGGAACCAATCGCATCGCGTGTCGCATTCATTCCTCCTTGTGCTTGCATATGCGCATCCCTACGAGCGCGCGCGTGTCTGCGCCGCCGGGGCGGGGCACCCACGGACACCTCACAATCACCGCCATGACAGGAAGATGTCAAGCGTTGCGGCGCACGACCGCAGGCGCGAGATCGATAATCGCGACCGAATCCGCGAACCACGCGGGTTCGGAGGCGCGGGCGGCCTCGATCTTCGCTCGATGGCAGGTCAGGAGAACGACCTGGTGACCCGTGCGCACGGCTTCGGCGAGCGAGCGGAAAAGCCGCATCGTCCGCTCCTCGTCGCTGGTGGCCAGCGGGTCGTCGAGCACCAGCGGAAGCTTTTCGCCGCCGCGCGCGAGGTACTCGCAGATCGCGAGCCGGAGCGCCAGGCGCACCTGGTCGCGGGCGCCCGCCGACAGCGCCTGGTCGAGCCGCGCCTGCGTCAGCCGCTCGCCGCCGAGCGCGAGCGAGAGCTCGAGGCGATCGGAGATCTGGAAGCTCTGGTGGGTCAGCCCGAAGCGCGTGAGCAACTCGTCCACTCGGCCCGAGAGGCTCTCCGACCAGCGCGCGTGGGTTTCCCGCGCCACCGACTGGAAGCGCTCGCGCGCCAGCTCGACCGCTTCCTTGAAGCGCTTCGCGCGCTCGAGCGCGGCGCGGAAGATATCGCGCTCGCCGATCAGGCGGGCGATGCGGTTCGAGGCGTCGCGCTCGCGGCCGCCGACGCGCGCGACCAGGTCGAGCCGCTCCCGCCGCACCTCGGTCAGCTCGCGCTCCAACGCCGCCGGGTCGGCGCCCGGCGCCGGGTCGCTCGCTTGATCCGGGGTCGCGACCACGCGCTTCAGCTTCCCGATCTCGGCTTCGTGCGCCGCGCGGGCTGCGGGATCGAGCGTCCGCGCCGCGAGCGCGGGCAGGAGTTCGCCCTCGAGTGCCGTGAGGCGCGCGTGCTCCCTGGCACGCGCGTCGGCGCGGGCCGCGAGCTCGGCGACGTCGGGCGAAGGGCCGGCGCCGGCATCGAGTCCGAGCGCCTGCGCGACGGCGACGATCTCGGCCTGCGCGGCCTCGAGCCGAACCCGGGCCCCCTCCTCCTGGGCGCGGATGCGGCGCTCGACCTGGTCCAGCGCGCGGGCGCGGGCGCGCGCGTCGAGCACGGCGCCGATCGCCTGGCGCAGCCGCGCGAGCGTCTCTTCCGGCGCGAGGTCCTCGGTCATCACGGCGCGGCGGGCCCACGTGCGCACGGACTCGGCGGCCGCGGTCGCGGCCTGCGCCGAATGCGCGCGGTCCTCCTCGAGCCAGCCCATGCGCTGGCCCTCCACCGTGAGGCGGAGGTGTTCGCCGTGTTCGCGCAAGAGACCCGTCACGTCCTCGAATCCGAGTCGCCCGGCGAGTTGCTCCAGCATCTCCTCGCGCTCGCGCCGGCGCGTCTTGAGCTCGCCCAGGCGGCGCTGGCCGTCGAGCATGAGCTTGAGCGCCTCCTCGCGCTCGGCCTTGAGATGCGAGGCGCTGCGCAGGAGGAGCAGGATCGCCGAGGCCAGGGCGACGAGCGTCGCTCCGAGGCCGACGAAGCTCTCGACCACGTGCGCGCTGACCGCCAGCCAGACCGCGACGCCCCCGGCCACGAGCCCGACCACGCCCGCTGCGAGCCCGATGCCGCGCAGGCGCGCGCGCGCCGCGGAGAGCTGGTCGATCACCGCCGAGGCCCCGGCCTGGGCGCGCTGGGCGTTCTCGCCGTCGACCACGATCGCCTGCGTCTGCGCCGGGTACTGCGTGAGCAGCGTCCGGTCCTCGCCGGTGAGCGCGCCGAAGCGCGCGGTCAGCTCCGCCACGCGCTCGAGCGCGACGCCGCGCGCGGCGAGTTCGCGCTCGAGCTCCGCGCGCTTCTCGGCAGCGATCCGGACCTGCTCGCGGACGCGCTCGAGCTCGCGTTCGAGCGCGGCCAGCTCGTCGATGTGGCCCGGCTCGGACCAGGCGCAGTGGCCGTAGGTCGCGAGCGCGGTCTCGATCTCGAGCCGCGGGGCACCGAGTTCCTGCTGGCGGCTCTCCGTGAGCGCGTCGATCGTGCGCTGGGCGGTCTCGCGCTCGGCCTGGGCCTGGCTCAGCCGCGCCCCCGCGTCCTGCGCAAACGTGCGCGCGGGTTCGAGCCGCGCGAGTTCCTCGCGCCATTGCGCGAGCTGCTCATG
>JBDTYW010000294.1:0-3719 GCA_040005445.1 Candidatus Eiseniibacteriota bacterium | reverse complement strand
GCGCTGGTCAAGCTGCTCAAGAGCCTCGACGACAAGGCGATCGTGTTCACGCAGTTCCGCGCCAGCCAGGAGGAGATCGCGAAGGCGCTCAGCGCCGAGGGGATCCCGAACCAGGTGTTCCACGGCGAGCAGACCTGGCAGGAGAAGGAGGAGGCGCTCGACCGCTTCCGCGGCCCGATCCCGTTCCTGATCTCGACCGAGACCGGCGGCGAGGGACGCAACCTCCAGTTCGCGCACATCGTCGTCAACTACGACCTGCCGTGGAACCCGATGCGCGTCGAGCAGCGCATCGGCCGCGTGCACCGGCTCGGCCAGACCAGCGACGTGTCGATCTTCAACCTGGTCGCGCGCGACACCATCGAGTCCTACGTGATGGAGATCCTGGAGAAGAAGATCCACCTGTTCGAGCTCGTCGTGGGCGAGGTCGAGGAGATCCTCGGGCACTGGGAGCCCGAGGGCTCGTTCGAGGACGAGGTGTTCAAGATCTGGGTCGAGAGCAAGGACGAGGACCAGCGCAGCAAGAAGTACGCGGAGTTCGCGGCCCGCCTCGCGGCCGCGCGCAAGCGCTACCAGGAGGAGCAGGAATTGCAGAAGGCGCTTCTGCCGGAGCAACGGTCATGAGCGGACCGACCAAGGGCGCCGAGGACGCGCGCACGCCGTTCGAGGCGTTCGCGCTCGATTTTCTCGCCGCGCGCGGCGCGGAGATCGAGCAGCGCGGCGCGCTCGACTGGGAGGCCGTGTTGCCGCCCGATCTGGCGAAGAAGTGGCGCCGCCAGGCCTATCGGCTGGTGTTCGATCCCGATCGCATGACGCTGCCGCGCAGCGGCGTGTTCGCCGCGCCGGGAAGCGTGGCCGGGCTGCGGCTGCTCGAGGTCGCGCGCAACGGCGGCCACGTCGCGCGCTTCCACGCGCTGGCGCGCCCGCGCGTCGACGCCCGGGCGCTGGCGGGGGAGGAACTCGTGCTGCACGACGTGGCGGCGCCGCCGCCGAAGCTGGGCGAGCCGCGGCACGCCGTGATCGTGGGCTTCCACACCACGCTGACGTTCGAGGGCGGGAGCCCCGAGCAGGACCTGCGCTCGGTCCTGGTGGATCCGCGCGGGCCGTCGTTCGACTTCTGGGAGCCCGAGGAGCGCAAGCAGGCCGAACTCGTGCCCGGCTTCCCGGAGGGTCTCGAGTACCCGGCGTTCGACCGCGCGGCGCTGTGGGCCGAGGCCGAGGCATGGCTCGAGCGCGTGCTCGAGCCGCGTGCCGTGCGCCTGCGCAAGAAGTCCGAGGAAGGGCGCGAGCGCGACCTGCTCCGGCTCAACACGTTCTACCAGACGCGCATCCAGGAGGAACGCGATCGCCGCCGCCGCCGCAAGGTTGACGAGGGCGAGAGCGAGGAGCCCGCGACCGAGGCTGCACTCAAGCTGGAGTGGGGCCGCCGCACGCGTTCGGTGCGCAACCGCTACGAGCCGCGCATCGCTGTCCGCCTGTGGGGCATCGAGGAGATCGCCCGCCCGCGCCAGCCCGTGACCTATGCGCTTTCCCAGGGCGGCAAGGCGGTGGGCTCGCTCGAGGTCGAGGTCGACCTCGCGGCCGGGAGCCTGGTGCGCCCGCCCTGTCCGGTGTGCGGACGCCCCGCAGGCGAGTTCTGGTGGGAGGGCTCGGGCCTGGTCTGCCGGCGCTGCCGCGGCCGCAAGCCCTCGACGCGGGCGGCCGCGCCGCGCCCCGCTCCGGCGCGGGATTCCGCCCCGTCCGCCGCCCCCGTCAAGCCCGTCGCACGCCGTCGAAAAGGCGGTTGAGCCGAGCCGGACCCCTTGTCTATACTCCCCGGACGAAGCGGGATCGCCCCGGCTCCTCGTGGGACAGCCCGCTTCGGTCCTTTTTGGGAGGAACCGCGTGTCCGATCTCGGCAAGAAGCACGACCGCATCTCGCACCGTGAAATGAAGGAAGACGTCCTGGTGACGCGCGCGTTCCAGTCCCTGGACTGGGTGCAGCGGAACCTGCGCACCGTGGCGATCGCGGTGGGGGCGGTGGTGATCGCCGCGCTGGTCACGATGTGGATCTCCAAGGCCCAGGCGAAGGCCGAGGGCGACGCAAACCGCATCCTCGCCGAGGCCAGTGCGAACTACTGGCAGGGCGGCTACAACCGCACGATCCAGCTCGCTGACCAGGTGCTCGACGGCTACAAGACGACGCGTGCCGCGAACGACGCCCGGCGCATGAAGGCCGACGCCCTTTTCTGGAGCGGATCGTTCGACAGCGCGGCCACGCTCTACCAGGAGTTCCTGTCGCACGAGCGCGCCGACTCGCCGATCAAGGCCGCCGTGCAGCAGAGCCTCGCCGCCGCGCTCGAGTCCAAGCGCGATTTCGCAGGCGCCGCGAAGCTGTACGAGGAACTCGCGCCCGGCGCGCCGGACCGCAACGCCACGGCCGACCTTTACATGTCGGCGGCGCGCGCGTACCGCAACGCGAACCAGGCCGACAAGGCGAAGGCGCTCTACGAAAAGGTGGCGAACGAGTACAAGGAGACGACCTTCGCGCGCGACGCCGAGGTCATGATCGGGGAGCTGATGGCGGGGGCCGCTGCGCCGGCGAAGTAGCCGTCACTCACCGCGAGCACACCGCCGCCCGGTCCCGAGTCCTCGGGGTCGGGCGGTTCGCGTTCGAAGCCCCCGGCGCTTGACCTCCCGCGTCCGAACGCCCACACTGGTTGCCCCCCATCCTGTCCCTCGATTCCCAAGCCGGGAGGCCCCGCCGTGCGACGACTGGCGTCCGCATTGACCCTGTTCACGATCCTCGGCTCTGCGCGCGCCTCGACCGGCGACGCCTGCCACACGAGTTGCCTGGACATGCCCCAGGGCGTGACCTTCTGCACGACCGCGGCCAGGGTTGACACGACCGCCGGGCCCGACCCGACCCATGTGTGCGGGTGTTACACGGGCGGATTCGACATCCCGAACGCGACGCTCTACACGACCGCGTGCTCGTCGTTCGGGACCTGTCACCCCCGGGTGACGGTCGAGGACGACTTCACCCTAAGCGGACTCCCGCCCGGGACGCCGGTCGCATTCACCGCGCGCTTCGAGGTCGCGCTGACCGGGAGCAATCTGATGGGCCCGGGCTCCGGCGATGCGCGGGTGGTCGAAGGCGCCTCGAACACGAGCTCCGTGCACCACAACCTGAATGACTTCTACGGCAACACCGTGAGCACGCCCTTGTCGGTCCCGGTGATCGCGATCGTGGGCACGCCGTTCCACATACTGTACGAGGTGACCGGGGTCGTCGGCGAGCTGTGCTACGTGGAGTGGCACGGCACGTTCCTGTTCGCCGACCTGCCGTCGGGAGTCGCGGTCAACTCGTGCAACGGTTTCGTGCAGGCGGCGACGCCCGCGCACCCGGTGAGCTGGGGATCGCTCAAGGCGGCGTACCGCTAGAGGGACTGCCGGAACCTGCCCCGGGGCAGGTTGGATACTGACAACCATTTTCGGGTAACCGTCAGCGGTAAGTATGCTTGAGGCTTCCCCAGCTGCGAGCGAAGGCCGGTACGGGCGCACCGGCGTAGTCCTGGCAAGACTGGAGGGCATAGCCCGCGGGCAGCCCGGTGAACGAGAGCGCGCTGTTCACGGTTGCAGGGTCCCCGCGGCCATGGACCTGGAATTCGAACGAGATCAAGAAGGGCTCTCCCGGAATGTGCGCGAGATCGATGCTTCCGTCGCCGTTGATCGGGTGGTTC
>JBDTYW010000293.1:0-3722 GCA_040005445.1 Candidatus Eiseniibacteriota bacterium | reverse complement strand
CCGACGACCTGGTGTTCGGCCGCCACAGAGAGCCCGCGTTCACCAACGGGCCGCTGGTCGACCGCGCGGCCGTCCAGTCGTTCGCGGTCAAGCTGCTCGACCAGTTCGACGTCCGCCCGGCCGACCCGGCCGCGCTCGCCGGCCAGCTCTCCGGCGGCAACCAGCAGAAGGTCGTCGTCGCGCGCGAGTTCACGCGCGCGGCGTGCCTCCTGCTCGCCGCCCACCCGACGCGCGGCGTCGACCTGGGCGCGATCGAGTTCATCCACAGAGAGATCGTCCGCCAGCGCGACGCCGGCCGCGCCGTGCTCGTCGTGTCCTCGGAATTGGCCGAGTTGCTCGCGCTGGCCGACCGCATCGTCGTCCTCGACGAGGGCCGCATCGTCCACGAGACGCCGGCGGACGCGACGAACGAGCGCACGCTGGGCGAGTTCATGACGGGGCGTCAATCGCATGTTGCCGCCCCCGCCGGGGGCGGCGCGTGAAGCTCAGGGCGTTCGGCCCGCTGCTGGCGGTCGTCGGCGCGCTCGCCGTCGGCGCGCTGTTCATCGCCGCCGTCGGCAAGAACCCGCTCGCCGTCTACGGCCGCATGGCGCTCGGCGTGTTCGGCAACGCGTACGGCATCGGCCAGGTGCTGTTCCGCGCGACGCCGCTGGTGTTCACCGGGCTCGCCGTCGCGCTCGGCTTCCGCGCCGGGCTGTTCAACATCGGCGCCGAGGGCCAGCTCGTGATGGGCGCATTTGCCTGCGGCGTGGTGGGCGCGACCTTCAGGGATCTTCCGGGCGTACTACTACTGCCGCTGACGATCGCGTCCGGGATGGCGGCTGGCGCGCTGTGGGCGCTGCCCCCCGCCTGGCTCAAGGCAAAGGTCGGCGCGCACGAGGTCATCAACACCATCATGATGAACTTCATCGCGCTCGCGCTCGTCCAGTACCTCGGGCACTTCGCGTTCGTGCCCGCGACGGTGCACACCGCGGAGATCGGGGCCGGCGCGAGGATCGCGCGCTTCGAGGCGTTCCTGCCGATCTTCCGGGGCTCGCCGGTGAACCTCTCGCTCGTGCTTGCCGTGGGCGTGGCGCTGCTCGTGGGCTGGGTCCTGTTCCGGACGCGCTTCGGCTATGAGCTGCGCGCGGTCGGCCTGTCGCCGTCCGCCGCCGAGTACGCGGGCATCGACGTGCCGCGCACCTGGATCCTGGCGCTCTGCATCTCGGGCGCGATCGCCGGGCTGGTGGGCGCGAACTTCGTCCAGGGCTACAAGGGCTACTTCGAGTCCGGCTTCTCCTCGGGCATCGGATTCCTCGGGATCGCGGTCGCGCTGCTCGCGCGCAACCACCCGATCGGCGTGGTCGTGGCGTCGCTGTTCTTCGCCGCGCTCGGCTACGGCGGCCTCGTGATCAACACCGAGGTTCCGAAGGAGCTGGTCGAGATCCTGCAGGCGATCGTGATCCTGTTCGCCATCACGCTCCATGTCGTGATCGAGCGCTGGCTGAGGAGGCGCGCATGAACGACGGCGGCCTGCTCGTGGTGCTCGCGTTCGTGGCACAGACCGTGCGCATCTCCGTGCCGTACGCCCTGGCGGCGGTGGGCGGCACCCTGTCCGAGCGCGGCGGCGTGATCAACATCGCGCTCGAGGGCATCCTCCTCCTCGGCGCGCTCGGCTACGTCCTCGGCGCGTACTACACGGGCAACCCGTGGGCCGGGCTGCTCGCGGCCGCGCTCGTCGGGCTCGTCACCGCCGGCGTGCATGCGATCGTGAGCGTGGGCTTCAAGGCCGACCAGATCACCTCGAGCCTCGGCATCAACCTGGTGGCGTACGGGCTGACCCGCTTCGTGCTCAAGTCCGTGTTCGGCTCGAGCAGCAACTCCGCGCGCGTGGCGGGCCTGCCCGAGTGGACGCTCGGCGGGCTCGGCACGCTGCCCGGCGTGGGTTCGCTGTTCGGCAACCCGATGGTCTGGCTCGCGGTGATCCTGGTCGCGCTCGCGCATGTCGTGCTATTCCGCACGCCGTTCGGCCTGCGCCTGCGCACCGTGGGCGAACACCCGGAGACCGCCGCCACGCTCGGGCTGTCGGTTGCGTGGCTGCGCACCTGGGGCGTGCTGCTCTCGGGCGTGCTGGCCGGGCTCGGCGGGGCGTGGCTCGCGGCCGACCAGCGCTCGTTCACGGACGGCATGTCCGGGGGCCGCGGCTACATCGCGCTTGCGGCGATGATCGTCGGCAAGTGGAACCCGTTTGGCGCGGCGCTGGCCTGCCTTCTGTTCGGCTTCTCAGAGGCGCTGCAGATCCGCCTCCAGGGCCAGGCGATCCCGAACGAGTTCCTGCAGATGCTGCCCTACGCGGTGACCATGATCGTGCTCGCGGGCGTGATCGGCCGCGCGCGCCCGCCGGCGGCCGACGGCATCCCCTACGACGCGGAGACCAAGTGAGCCTCGCCCCAGGGCCCGATCCCGACATCGCCCTTTGTGTCGCCGCGATTCGCGCGCGCACCGGCATCGTGCCGCGCGTCGGCGTGGTGCTCGGCTCCGGCCTGGGCGGCGCGGCCGACCGGGTCGCGCTCGATAAGGACGGCGGGACCGCGGGCGCAGTGTTCGCCACCTCGGATTTGCCCGGGTGGCCGCGCTCGACGGTGGTGGGCCACGACGGCAAGCTGGTGGTCGGTTACTGGCGCGGCACGCCGGTCGCCGTGCTGCGTGGGCGCACACACGCCTACGAGGGTTACCCGCTCGAGCGCATCACCCTGCCGCACCGCGTGCTCGCCGCGCTCGGGATCGAGACCCTGCTGGTGACCAACGCGGTGGGCACGTTCAACCTGAACTTCGCGCCCGGCGACCTCATGCTGGTGCGCGACCACATCAACCAGATCGGGCGGCGCGGGCTGTTCACACGCGAGGACCTTGCGCGCGTGCCCGCGCTGGCGCGCGGGGCGATCGCCCCGGCCCGGCCGTACACGCCCGCCGTGCTCGAGACGCTCCGCACCGTCGCCCGGGAGGCGAAGATCCGGTTGCGCGAGGGCGTGCTGCTCGCGGGCACGGGCCCGGCGTACGAGACCTCGGCCGAGATTCGCGTCGCCCGGCTCGTCGGCGCCGATGCGGCGTGCATGTCGAGCGCCCACGAGATGGACCTCGCCGCCGCACTCGGCCTCCACACCGGCGCGGTGTCGTGCATCACGAACTACGGCACCGGGATCTCCCCCAACGCCTTGAGCCACCACGAAGTGGAGCAGGTCGCCGGGGCGGCCGCCGGGCGCCTCGAGGAGTTGCTGGCCGGGGCCGTCGCGCGCCTCTAGTTCATCCCGCCGGATGCCGAAACCACAAGGGTGACGCCCGCCCCGAACTCGCCGAGGATTCCATGAACGCTCGTTCCCTCTTCCTGCTCGCCCTGCTGGCGGTCGGATTCGCGGCCGCCGCCTTTGTTCCCGCTGCCCGCGCGCAGGCCATGATCGAGGCGTCCGGCATCACCTCGCAGTCCGCGACCACCGAGCGCCCCGACTGGGCGCGCGACAATGCGGAGGCCCCGGCGTCGCGCTTCGTGTTCGGAGGCCGCGCGGGGCTCGCCGACGGCAGCTGGTTCCGCGGCGTGGGCATCGAGCCGGGCGGCTTCTCGAACATGCTGGGCCCCGGCGCGCGGCCCCTCGGGGTCGCCGCCGCCCCGCCGCCGCGCCGCGCGCGCCCGAAGTCGAACGCGCCCGGCCGCGTCGCCGGGCTGGTCTACGAGAATCGAACCCGGC
>JBDTYW010000292.1:0-3732 GCA_040005445.1 Candidatus Eiseniibacteriota bacterium | reverse complement strand
GCATGACGATCACGCCGGGCTCGAGGAACGCGCCGTAGCGCACCGTCCCCGGCGGCACCACCCTCACCCCCGCCGCCGCGAGGTCGGACTTGAGCGGCACCTTGTCGCGAAAGCGCAGCGGCCCGGCCTCGAGGTCGGTCATCGATTCGTTCTGGAAGTAGAGCAGGATGCCGCGCTTGACCCACGCATGCACACGCCAGGCCGACGGCACGTCCGGCTCCGCGCGGGGCTCGCGGCCGGCGACGCGCAGCGCGCCGCGATCGAGCGCGGCCATGACCGCACGGCCGGCGGCCCGCCCGCGCTCGCTCTTCGCCAGCGCCGCGTCGGCGGCACAGGCCTCGACTTCGGGTTCGAGTTCGGCGGGATTCATGACGCGTCCTTCCGGGCATGGGGGCGGGGTTCGGCGAGCAGCGGGGCGAGTCTCTGCCACGCGGCACGGCATTCTTCGAGCGTCGGGACGAGCGCGACGCGCAGGAAGCCGTCGCCCGGGTCCCCCATCGCCTCGCCGGGCACGACCGCGACGCCGGCGTGCTCGAGCCAGCGCTCAGCCTCGGCCGCCGAGGTCGTCTCCGGGGGAACCTGGATCCACAGGTAGAAGGTGGCGTCGTTTGGCACCACCTCGAATCCGGCCGCGCGTCCTGCGCCCTCGAAGAACGCCAGCGCCTCCGCGCGCTTTTCGGCGAATCCCCGGCGCAGGGCCTCGACATGCGCCTCGTCGTTCCACGCCGCCTCGGCCGCGTGCTGCACGAACTCGGGGGTGGCCACTCCCAGGCTCGGGCGCAGGGATCGGAACGTGGCGACCAGCGCCGGGTCCCCCGCGACGAAGCCCGAGCGGAACCCCGTCATCGCGGACCGCTTGGAGAGCGTCTGGAAGACCAGCGCCCGCTCGATCCCCGACGCGAGGAGCGAGGGCGCCGGGGCGCCGAACGTGAGCTCGGAATAGGCCTCGTCGGAGAGCACGACGAACCCATGGCGACGCGCGAGCGCGAGCGCCTGCGCGTAAAGGTCGGAGGTCGCGCCCGCGCCCGTCGGATTGTGCGGGTAGTTGAGCCAGAGCAGCGCGGTCTCCCGCCACACCGCTTCGGGCACGGCGGAGAGATCGGGCAGGAACCCGCGCTCGCGCGTGAGCGGCAGCAGCGTCGGCACGCCGCCGGCGAACGCGGCGCCGCGCTCGTACACCGGGTACGCCGGGCTCGGGATCACGACCCGCCGGCGCGGGCTCGCGGGATCGATCAGCGCGAGGTGGATGTTAAACACCGCCTCCTTCGATCCGTTCGCGGGCAGGATCTGCGTCTCGGGATCGAGTGCGACGCGGTAACGGCGGGCGAACCAGCCGGCGATCGCCGCGCGCAATTCCGGCCGGCCGAGCACGGTCGGGTACGACGAGCGCGTCGGGACGTGGGAGCGCACGGCCTCGACCAGGAAGGACGGGGTGAGCTCGCGCGGGTCCCCGATCGAGAGGTCGATCACGTCGAGGCCGCGCTCGATCCGCGCACGCTTCTTGCGCTCGATCTCGACGAATGGATAGGTCGCGAACATCCCGACGAGGGGATTCGCCGGAAGCGCGCCCGCGCTCACCCGGTGCGGCCCTGGTCGTCCGCGCGCGCGGCCTCGGGCGCCTGCGACAGGAACTCGAACAGCACCTCGTAGGATCGCGGGAGGTTCTCTACCGGCACGAACTCGTCGGCCTGGTGCGCCTGCGCGGGCACACCGGGACCAAAATTGACGGCCGCCACCCCGCGCTCCGCGAACTGCGCGACGTCGGTCCACGCCTGCTTCGCCCGGCGATCGAGCCGGAAGCGATCAAGCAGGTCGACGACCAGCGGATGATCGGCCCGCACGACGCCTGGCGGCGCGACGTCGACGACCTCGAAATCAAAGCCTGGCGGCACCATCGAGCGCAGCTCGGCGACGGCCTCCGCGGAGGTGCGCGTCGGCGCGAAACGGAAGTTCACGTTCAGCGCGAGCCGGTCGGGCACGACGTTCTTGGCCCGGCCGCCCTCGGCGAGCGTGATCTGGAACGTCTCCTGGAACGTCACGCCCGCGACCTCGACCGGCCGCGGCGCAAGCGACGCGAAGCGCGCGAGGAAGGGCACCGCCTTGTAGATCGCGTTCTCGCCCTGCCACGGGCGCGCCGAGTGCGCGGCCCGGCCGCGCGCGGTCACGCGCGCGTTGAGCGTTCCCAGGCAGCCCAGTTCGAGAGCATTGTCGGTCGGCTCGAGCAGGATCGCGAGGTCCTGCTGGACGAGCCACGGGAACTCGGGGAACAGCTTGCGCAGGCCGTTCTTCTCGAGCGCGATCTCCTCGCACTCGTAGAACACGAGCGTGAGGTTCGCGCGCGCGCGCACCCAGTCCACGCTCTTCGCGAGCGCGAGCATGATCGCCAGCCCGGCCTTCATGTCGGTGGAGCCCAGCCCGTACAGGCGGTCGCCCTTGAGGCGGGAGCGCTCGTTGCCCGCGGGCGGGACGGTGTCGAGGTGGCCGGCGAGGACGACCGAGGGCCGTTCCGGGCGGGACGGCCCGCGCAGGATCACGTTGTGACCCGAGCGCACGAGGTCGCACGGCGGGCACTGCGGGCGGAGTTCGGAGACCACGAAGTCGGCGAGCGCGCCCTCGGCGCCCGAGACGCTCGGAATGTCGACCAGCCGCGCCGTCAGCGCGACCAGTTCGGGCTCCTTCCAGCGCGCCATGGGATGCCCGGAAGCGGCCCCGATCAGGCCGGGCGCTTCTTGCCCTTCTGGCCGAAGCGCTTGAAGCCCTGCAGCGCGAGCGAGCCGAGGAAGATCGCCACCAGCAGGACGGACACCATCGAGACCCACTGCCACTCGCGGAACGCAACCTGGACGTCGAGCGTCTGGCCGAAGCCGAGCGCGTAGGTCAGCGTGTTGCCGTTGCGCTGCGTGGCGTTGGTCTTGATGATTGATCCGGGGACCGTGAGTTCGAGCGTCCCGGTCGCGCGCTCGGCGTACGGCAGGGCGAGCGAGTCGACGGTGGCGCCGTCGGGCTCGGAGAGCACGACCTTGTACGAGAGATCGGTGTCCTTGTAGAAGTACTGGTCCTTGATCTCGCTCTGCACGTTCGCCGGGCGCAGGCGACGCTCACCCTCGTCGATGCTCTTGAACGCCTGGCCGCGCTGTCCGAGTTCGGCCCAGCTGTCGAGCTCGTAGGTGCCGGTACCGCCCAACAGCGAGTCCGGCCGGTCCTTCTTGAAGTGGCCGCCGCGCCCTTCCACCGTGGCCTGGAACGCGGACCACGCGAGCCGCGGCTCGACGTGCAGCGAGTCCATGATGCCGGGCATCGCCTCGGCGCGCTCCGCCACGTCGACCTTGCCGTCGGGCGTGACCTGGATGTGCACGTGATACGAAACGCAGCCCGACGCCGCCACGGCGGCCAGGGCGAACGCGAACAGGGCCGGCAGGCGGCCGGCGCGGGCAGGAACACGGCTCATGGACTTCCCGTTCATTGGTTCGGACCTTTGGGGTTTCCGTTGGGGATCCGTCGGATCGCGTGAGTGCCGCCGCCCGGTCGGTGGGCTCGACGACGGACCATACCGTAGCCATCCCCCGTTTGGGAAGAGTCGAATCGGCCGCTACTTGGGCGGCTCGGGCGAGCCCTCGCCGTCCTCGGCCGGGGGCGGGTCCCCCTCGTCGACGACCAGGGTTTCGGTGGTCAGGATCAGGCCGGCGACCGAGGCGGCGTTCTCGAACGCGATGCGCACCACGCGCGCGGAGT
>JBDTYW010000291.1:0-3735 GCA_040005445.1 Candidatus Eiseniibacteriota bacterium | reverse complement strand
GATCCGTTCTTCGTCGACCTGGGCGCCATCTTCGACCTGCTCACGATCCGCAAGGTCCCCGGCAACAAGGGCAAGGGCGTCGACCTGGTCTCGGGCTACAACGTGATGTCGGTCGTGATCCAGGTGCCGATGAATCGCCTGACCAGGGACGGCGGGCCGGTCAACGCCGACAACTCGGTGATCGGCATCTACGACTCGGCCGAGCGCCTGCAGAACCGCACGATCAACGGCGACGGTACCGTGAGCGTGAGCGGACCCGAGTTTCAGGTCTCCCGGCTCGGCCACCCGCTGGTCAACGAGGTCGTGATTGGACTCGCCGACAAGGACAAGTTCAACGCCACCAAGCCGACCGGCGACGGCGCGTTCGTGAGCTACGTCACGAACCCGAGCCTGCCCGGCCTGTTCACCGCGCTCTACGGCATCCCGTCGCCCCCGACGCCGCGCAACGACCTCGTCGCCGTGTTCCTGACGGGCCTTCCCGGTCTCAACAAGCCGGCGAACCCGAACCAGGTCGCGTGCGAGATGCTGCGCCTCAACATGGCGATCGCGCCGACCACGACCCCGAATCGCCTGGGAGTGATCGCGGGCGACCTCGCGGGCTTCCCGAACGGCCGTCGCCTCGGCGACGACGTGGTGGACATCGAGGAGCGCGTGGCCGCGGGCATCCTGGTGCCGGGCTACAACAACGCCCCGGCAAACCAGCTGGGCGACGGCGTGGATGCGAACGACAAGCCGTTCCTGCCGTACTTCCCGTATGTCGGGACGCCGAACAATCCGCTCAGCAACGTGCACTACTTCACCCAGAACGGCGCGTCGCTCAGCAGCATTCGCCCCCGCATCGACGGCGGCCTCAACGTACAGCCGGCGAACGCCGAGGCGACTCCAGGCGTGGCGGGCCTCCAGCTGGCGGGCGCGAACCCCGGCCCGTCGCACGTGCTCGCTTACTCGGTGCCGGCGAGCGCCCGCGTCACGCTCAGGGTCTACGCCGCGAACGGGCGGCTGGTTCGCACGCTGGTCGACCAGGATGCCGCGGCGGGCAGTTTCCGCGCAGTGTGGGACGGCCGGGACGACAACGGCGCATCGCTCGCGAAGGGCGTCTACTTCGCGCGCTACACCACCGGCGACAAGGTGGCGGACGACAAGAAGCTGATCCTCGAGTAGGGGATCGCTGTAGGGGACGGACGTCTTGAGGGAGACGTCCGGACGCACGGCGGGCCCGGGACGCAAGTCCGGGCCCGTTCGTGTCATTTCCTGACAGCGCGGGCGCGGGCCGACGTGCTATCGTCCCGCGCCATGCGACTGCCCCTGCCGGACCTGCTGGCGACCCGTCGCGGCCGCCTGACCGCGTTCTTCCTCCTGTACGTCACCGAGGGCATCCCGCTTGGCTTCACCGCCACTGCGGTCGCGACCCAGATGCGGCGGCAGGGCCTCGGCCCCGCGGAGATCGGGGTGTTCGTCGGATCGCTCTACCTGCCGTGGGCGTTCAAGTGGATCGCCGGGCCGATCGTGGACACGATCTGGTCGCGGAAATTCGGCCGGCGGCGCACATGGATCGTGAGCATGCAGGTGCTCATGATCCTCACGCTCCTGATCGCGATCCCGGTGAATTTCACGACCCAGCTCTCGCTGTTCACCGCGCTGATCCTCATCCACAACGCGTTCGGCGCGACCCAGGACGTGGCGATCGACGCGCTCGCGGTCGGCGTGCTCCAGCCCGACGAGCGCGGCGTCGCGAACGGCTTCATGTTCGGCGGCGCGACGCTAGGCCAGACGATCGGCGGCTCGGGCGCGCTGTTCCTGGCCGCGATCATGCCGTTCAAGCTGACCTACCTGTTCGTCGCCGGCTCGATCGGGCTGATCACGCTGCTCGTGGCGCTGCCGATCCGCGAGCCGCTCGAACTCGCGCCCGTCCGGGCAGCCGGCAGCCGACTCGTGGCGATCGGGGGCGAGCTCCGGACGTTCGTGCTCGAGGCCTGGCGCACGTTCCGCGGTTCGCGCGCGGCGACGCTCGGGCTCGTGTTTGCGCTCCTGCCGACCGGCGCCTATGCGCTCGGCCTTGCGCTCCAGTCGAACCTCGCGGTCGAGCTCGGGCTCAACGACAGCAAGGTCGCGCAGCTCAACCTGTGGTCCACCGTGATCTCCGCTACGGGCTGCATCGCGGGCGGGTGGCTGTCGGACCGGTTCGGGCGCCGGAAGACGCTCGGCACGTTCCTGTTCCTGACCGCGATTCCGACGCTCTGGCTCGCGTACGCGATGCAGCACGCCCCGTGGATCCACGCGATCGCCCCGAACGCGCCGAACCGTCCGATCCCTCCCGCCGAGCTGGTCATGACGTTCTGGGTGGCCTGCCTTGTCTACAACGCGTTCCAGGGGCTTTACTACGGCATCCAGGCCGCGCTGTTCATGGACATCACGAACCCGCGCGTCGCGGCCACGCAGTTCACAGCCTACATGGCGATGCTGAATTTCGTGATCTTCTACACGTCGAGCTGGCAGGGGTTCGCGATCACCCACTGGGGGTATCCGGCGACGCTTGCGCTGGACGCCGGCCTCGGCATGATCGGCATCTGCGTCCTGCCGTTCCTCAAGCTGCAGAAACGCGAAGGGACCCCGGCCGAAGCCGGAGCCCCTCCCGGAGCCGCGATTCCCGAAGGCGCGATCTAGTCCGGCTCGCCCGGCGCGACGCTCGCGGCGAGCCACTCGAGATAACGGCTTGCGCCGTCCTCGACCGTCGCGACGAGCACCTCGGGCACCTCGTAGGCGTGCAGCTCGGTGATGCGCAGCGTGAGCGTGCCGAGGCGATCCGCTGTGGTCTTGATCACGAGCAGCACCTCGTCGGCGGTCTCGACCTTGCCCTCCCAGCGATAGATCGAGTGCACGCCGGGCACGAGGTTGACGCACGCCGCGAGGCGCTCCTCGACCAGCGCACGGGCGAGCGCCTCGGCGTCGATGCGGTTCGAGCAGGTGGTCAGGGCGATGCGGGCGTCGGTCACGGCCGCCGGATCGGCACCACCGGCGGCATCGCGCCCCCGCCGCCCTTCGCGCCGCCACCCCCGCCGCCGAGATCGCCGAGCCCGAGCACGTTCACGAAGTCGCCGTTCGCGGGCAGGATGAACTTCGTGTTCTCGGCGAGCGTGTGGTTCAACACCTCGAGCCGGCGCATCATTTCGGCGCGCTCCTTGAAGTACGTCTCCGCGGCCGTGGAGACGAGGCGGACCGCCTCGGCCTCGGCGTTCGCGCGCGTGACGCGGGCCTGGGCCTCGCCCTCGGCGCGCAGGATGTCGGACTGGCGCTGTCCCTCGGCCTGCAGGATCTGGCTCTGCTTGATGCCCTCGGACTCGAGGATCGCGGCGCGCTTGTCGCGCTCGGCCTTCATCTGGCGCGACATCGCCTCGGTGATGTCGACCGGCGGATCGATCTTCTGCACCTCGACGCGCGTCACCTTGACGCCCCAGATGTTCGTCGCCTCGTCGAGCACGGCGCGCAGGTTCGTGTTGATCATGTCGCGCGCCACCAGCGTCTCGTCGAGCGCGCGATCGCCGATCAGGTTGCGCAGGTTCGTCTGCGCGAGCGTGGTGCAGGCGTAAGCGAAGTTCTGGATCTCGAACTCGGCGCGCACAGGATCGATCACCTTGTAATAGACGACGGCGTCCACGGTAACCGAGACGTTGTCCTTGGTGATGACCTTCTGCGGCTCGACGTTGATCACCTTCTCGCGCATGTCGACGTTGATCA
>JBDTYW010000290.1:0-3762 GCA_040005445.1 Candidatus Eiseniibacteriota bacterium | reverse complement strand
TCGCGGCCAGCACCGCCGCCGCCGGACGCGCGCGCGCCGCCGGCGCGAACGCCGCGGTGAAGCGCTGCACCCGGCCGGTCCCGTTGACGAACGTGCCGGCCTGCTCGAGATGGCTCGCGTCGGCGAGCACGACGTGCGCGAGGTCGGTCAATAGCGGCGCGTTGCGGGCGGCATGGACCACGACGAACGGCACCTTTGCCAGGGCGTCCTTGACGCGCGCGGTGTCGTGGCGGGCGGTGAGGACCTCGGGGCCGAGCAGGTGGAGGACCCGGATCTTGCCGGCGAAACAGGCGTCGAGGATCGCCTCGACGTCGCCCGCGCCGGCGCCGGGCGTCGCGCCCAGCGCGGCGCAGCCCGCGTTGTTCGGGTGCGGGTCCTGGCGCCTGAGCAGCGCGTCGTACATGAGCGTCGTCTTGACGTGGGAGCCGTCGACCCGGTAGTCGAGGTGCGGCGTCTGGACGACCTCCCGGGCGTAGCGCCTGGCGATCCAGTTCGTCTCGTTCGACTGCCGGGGCGAGGCGATGACCGCCACCGACGCGGGATCGACGGCGATCGCCTCGCGGGTCTTCCTGGCGACAAGCGCGATCGCCTCGTCCCAGTCGGCGTCGCGCAGGGACTGCCCGTCGTGCACGAGCGGCCCCCGAATGCGGTCCTCCTGCTCGAGCCGGTACGAGTCGCGGCCAAAGTCGCACATCCAGGACTTGTTCACCGCCTCGTTGCGGCGCGGTACGTAGCGGTAGACCACGCCGTCCTTGTGGTCGACGCGCACGTTGCAGCCGGTCGAGCACTGCGTGCACACCGACTCGGCGCTCTTGAGGAACCACACGCGCTGCTTGAAGCGGAAGTCCTTCGAGGTCAGAGCCCCGACCGGGCAGATGTCGACGACATTGCCGATGTACTCGTCGCCCTCGATCGGCTGGTTGTTCTCGGTGCCGATCTCGGTGGTCACGCCGCGCGTGAAGAACTGCAGCGCATGCGAGCCGGAGACCTCGCGGCAGAAGCGCACGCAGCGCGAGCACAGCACGCAGCGCTCCTTGTCGAGCACGATGCGCTCGCCCAGGTCCACGACCTTGCGCTTATGCACCTTGAGGTCGCGCGGCATCTGGCTGGCGTAGCCGCCGTGCTCCATGTAGTAGTCCTGCAGCTTGCATTCGCCGGCCTGATCGCAGATCGGGCAGTCGAGCGGGTGGTTGAGCAGCAGGAACTCGAGCTGGCTCTTGCGCGCCTCGTGCGCGTCCGGGCGCTCGAAGTGCACGACCATGCCCTCGCGCACTTCCTCGCAGCACGAGGGCACGAGCTTCGGACGGCCCTCGATTGCGACCAGGCACATGCGGCAGCTGCCTTCCCACGAGAGGTCGGCGTGGTAGCAGAAGTGGGGCACGCGCACGCCCACCAGCTTCGCCGCCTCGAGCACGTTCGTGCCCTGGGGGGCGGCGACGGTCTGGCCGTCGATGGTCAGGGTCACGCTGGGCTTCGGATCGCTCACTGCCTGCTCCTTGGTCGCCCGCACCGCGTCAGCGGTCGAGCTCTCCGGCGATGATGTTCAACGTGCCGAGAATCGCCACGAAGTCCGAGACCATCTGGCCGCGGAGCAGCTCGTCGTTGGCCGCGAACGTGTAGAAGCTCGGCGCGCGCACGTGCAGGCGATACGGCTTGCCCGTGCCGTCGGACGCCAGGTAGTAACCCTGCTCGCCGTTGGGCGATTCGGTGTACGAGTAGACCTCGCCGACCGGCGGCGTGAAGCCGTGCATGATCAGCTTGAAGTGGTTCATCAGGGCTTCGATGTTGCCGTAGACCGAGTTCTTCTCCGGCAGTGCCACGCGGTAGTCGGGCGTGATGTGCGGCCCCGCGGGTACCCCGCGGTCGAGCAGCTGGTGGATGATGCGCAGGCTCTGGCGCAGCTCCTCCATGCGGATCATGTAGCGCGAGAACGTGTCGCCGTCGTTGCGCACCGGGACGTCGAACTCGAGCGTCTCGTAGCCGCCGTACGGGTGCGCCCGGCGCACGTCGTAGTCGAGCCCCGACGCGCGGCCGCACGGACCGGTCCAGCCCCAGCTGATCGCGTTCTCGCGGTTGACCACGCCCACGCCGCGGGTGCGCTGCTGAAAGATCACGTTCTTGGTCGCGAGCTGATCGATGTAGGAGATGAACTCGGGGATCGCGTTCGCGACCGCGCGGGCATGCTCGAGGAAGCCCTCGGGAATGTCCTGCGCCACGCCGCCGACGCGCCCGTAAGAGACCGTCAGGCGCGCGCCGCAGCAGCTCTCCAGCAATTCATAGATGCGCTCGCGCGGACTGAACGCGTACCAGAAGTTCGTCAACGCGCCCATGTCCACCAGGTTCGTGCCGATACACACCAGGTGGTCCATGATGCGGTTGAACTCCATGAGGACCGTGCGGATCCACACCGCGCGCGGCGGGACCTCGACCTCCATCAGCTTCTCGACCGCCATCGCGTAACCGACGTTGTTGTTGAACGCGGAGATGTAGTTCAGGCGATCGGTGAACGGGAACACCTGCGTGTAGGTGTGGGTCTCGCACATCTTCTCGAAGCAGCGGTGCAGGTAGCCGATCTCGGTGCGCGAATCGGCGATGATCTCGCCGTCCAGGAGCGCCTGGACGCGCAGCGTGCCGTGAGTCGCCGGGTGCGACGGCCCGATGTTCACGTACACGCGCTCAAGCCCGTCCTCCCCCACCACCGCCTGCCGACCCTCGTGCTCGGCCGGGAGGCCCGGAAACGCCGAGTATGAGCGCGAGAGCATGTGGCGGCGGTCGGCCGGGTAGTCCTTGCGCAACGGGTGGCCGACGAACTCCTCGTGCGTGAGGATCCGGCGCAGGTCCGGGTGGTTCACGAAGTCGAACCCGAACATGTCGTAGGCCTCGCGCTCGGCCCAGTTCGCGGACTTGTAGAGTGGCGCGAGCGAGTCGACGGCGGGCTTCGCCTCGTCGAGCGGCACCTCGATGCGCACGCGCTTGCCGAGGATCGTCGAGTAAAAGTGGTAGACACACCGAAAGCGCGGCTTGCCGCCCATCAGCAGGTCGTCCATGCCGCAGAGGTCCATCAGCACGTCGTACTGGAGCTCGGGGTGGATCTTGAGCGTCTGCGCCACCAGCAGCAGGTCGTCGGCACGCACCGTGATCGCGAGGTCCCCGCGGAAGTCCCGCACGCGAAGAATCGCGGGACCGTGCGCGGCCTTGAGCACGCGGACGGTGGGAACGGATTCGAGCTCGGCGACGGTCTTTTCCGTGCCCCAGAAGCGGTCCGCGTCGAGGCCCGCGGGCGTGCCGTCGAGCGTGCTCACGAGCCCTTCCGGGAGGCGTCGGTCATCGCCTTGAGCTTGCCGTCCTCGAGCGCGGCGATCGCGCGCTTCGCGGCGGCCTCGGCGTTCTCCTGCTCGCCCGGGCCGCGCGCCTTCATGGAGAGCTGGCTGCGGGTTTCTCCGCGGCCGATCAGCTCCTGGAGCTTGATGATGCCGTGGATCAGGCCCTCGGGCGTGGGCGGGCAGCCGGGCACGTAGATGTCCACCGGCACGATCTCGTCGATGCCCTGCATGACGTGGTAGGCGCGGTAGAAGCCGCCCGAGGAGGCGCACACGCCCATGGCGATGCACCACTTGGGATCGGGCATCTGGTCCCAGATCCGCTTGAGCACCGGGCCCATCTTGTCGACCACGGTGCCGGCCACGATCATCAGGTCCGACTGGCGGGGCGAGAAGCGCACGACCTCGGCGCCGAAGCGCGACAGGTCGTAGTGCGACGAGA
>JBDTYW010000289.1:0-3764 GCA_040005445.1 Candidatus Eiseniibacteriota bacterium | reverse complement strand
AAGTTCCCGGAGGACTTCCACCTCCAAGTCAGCGCCCATGCTGGGCGTACAGACACGAGAGCCGGGTCCTCGCGGGCCCGGCTCTCTGCTTTTGCCCCCGGATGCGCGGCAGTCAGGACCCGGCGAGCCGCCAGAGCGCGAGTCCGATCGCTTCGTCGCGGGCGCGCGTGAGGTCCGTCCCCAGGTCGCGCACGAACACCTCGCAGGTCGCCCCCGCCCGGCCCGCGAACAGGTGCCCCCCGCGCGTTTCGAAGTCGGGACCCCCGATCGTGGCGTGCACGTGGAGCACCGGCGCGTCCCCGAGCCAGCCCAGGTTGCCGACGATCGCCGTGATCTCCCAGTCGCCGGGGAACCGGCGCCGCGTGTACTGCCGCGTGTCGAGGTGGTAGTAGCCGAGCTCGGGGTCCTCGATCGCGCCCAGCATGTTCACCCACGCCCCGCGGATCTTCTCCGCGCGCGCGAACGCGAGCATCCCGCCCACGATGTCCTCGCCGTGCGCGAAGCGCACGAGCCACCCGGCGTCGACCTTGCGGCTCTCCACGTCAGCGCCCGATCCGGACCGTGCGGCTCGAGGTCGCGGCGTTGCCGAGCGCGTCGGTGATGCGCACGCGCAGCAGGTGCTCCCCCGCCGGCAGGCCCTCGAGGCGCAGCGTGAACGCCTCGCTGGGCTCGTCCCAGAGTCCGTCGTCGGGCGCGGCCGGATACCATGTGGCGTCGTCGTCGAACCCGACGTCGACGCGGCTGACGTACAGGCCCGCGTCGGTCGCGCGCCCGCGCACCACGGCGACCGTGCCCTCGAGCTTCGCCTCGAGCGCGCTGAAGGACGGCGGCGTGCGGTCGAGATCGATCGGGCCGACGATGGTCTCGTCGTCGAGGCCCTCGCCCGGTGGGTTCTGGTCCTCGTCGGTGGCGACGAGCTTGATCTCGTAGCGCCCGTCGGGCCAGCTCGTCGTGTCCCACGCATAGAGAGTGGTGGACAACCCGCTGGCGATCGGAGTCCACGCGCTCTCGCCCACGCGCCGCACGAACAGCCGGTAGGCAAGGTCGTCGCCGTTCGGATCGGAAGCCTTCCACGCGAGTGGCCGGATGCCCTGCGCCCATGGCGGCAGGACGTCGGCATTGGCCTTGCGCGGCGAGTCGATGCTGAACTGGACGCGCCGCCCGTCGGGCAGCTCCTGCGTGATCGGGTCGCGGCGCACGTTGAGCTCGCCCTCGTAGAACTTGCCGGGGACCGGGTAGGCGGTGAAGTCCTCGATGCGCGGTCGCTGGTTGACCTCGCCCCAGGCCACGGTGACGGCACGGATCGATCCTGTGCTCGCGCCGGGCAGCGCGAGTTTCCACTGGAGCCAGCGCGCGGGCGGCGAGTTCACGTGGCCGTCGCCCGCGAGGGCGCTCCAGTCGGACCACGTCGAGTCGGCCGAGGCGGTGTTGCCGCTGCGCGTCGAGAAGCGCGCACCCGAGGCGTCCCCGTCGGCCCACAGCCGACCCCACCGCGCGGTGCGCTTGGCGTCGAACGCCGGAGAGATCGCCGTGCCGGTCCCGCCGCCCGGGCGCACCCGGTAGAGGCGCGAGGGGTTCGACGTCGCGAGCCAGACCTCGCCGCCGCCCGCCGGCGCGAGTGCCGTGACCTGGCCCTCGCCCCCCGCCCAGAGCGCGTCGCCCTTACCGCGGGCATCCACCCGGTAAAGTGCGGCGCGGCTGCCGGTCGCGGCCCACAGGCGCCCGTCCGCCGCCAGCAGGGCGTACACGAGCCCCTGCGGCGAGATCCAGTGCGCGGCCGCCGCCGAGTCGGGGACGATCCGGTAGACGACCGAGCGCTGTCCCTCGCCCGACGCCGGGTCGAGCGTCGCGTCATCGATCGAGATCGGCGCGGCCGTCATGGCCGCGGCGTAGAGCGCGCGGCCGTCCCAGGCGAGCGCACGGATCTCCTTCTCCGGCGCTTCGAACAGCGCGCGCGCGCGTCCGCCGGTGACCGCGTAGACGATTCCCCGTCCCGACGCGCCGACGAACAGCGTGCCCTTGCCGTCGGTCGCGAGCGCGGTCAGGTGCGCCGCGCGGGCGTCGAGCACGACCTTGCCCTGGCCGGGGCCGTCGATCGCGTAGAGCTTGCCGAGCGGGCCGGTCGCGGCGTAGAGCGTCTTGCCGAGGAAGGCCAGCGCCCAGACGTACTTCTGGCCGGTCTCGAAGTAGGTCGTGCGCGTGCCGTTGGAAGCGAAGCGCACGACCCGGCCGTTCGGGCCGGTGCCGACATAGAGCGCGCCACCTTCCCCCTGCGCGAGCGCGAGCGCCTGCGCGTCGCCGGTCGAATCGGCGCGGACGTCGCTGCCGCGAACGGTCAGCACGCGCCCGCCCGGCCCGGTCGCGAGGAACAGGCGATCGCCCTGGGCGAGCGCGGCCCACACCACCGGCGAGCCGGGCAGCTCGCGCGGCGTGAGCTGCGGCCCGGAGCGCAACGCGCCATCGGGGCCCAGCGCGACGCCCTCGAGCTCGGTCGCCTGGTGGTCGGCGGCCGAACGCAGCGTCCAGTACTGGGTCGTGGCGGCGTGCGCGCCGGGCGCGAGCGCCCCGCCCGACAGGCCTGCCGCAAGGCTCGCGACCAGCGCCAGGGAAAACGCCGGTCCGCATCGCGGGCGCATCATGGCACCTCCTCGGAGTCGTGTGGGATCAACCGCATCGCCGGCGCGCGCTGGGCGCCGGCGCGTACCGTCCCATTGGGATTGGACTGAAGCCGAATGTCGAGCGGCAGCGTGAGCAGGCCGTCGACCGGGATGCCGATGGACTCCTCGGCATGCGCCAGCGCATCGAGATTGCCGAACGGGTCCTCGGGGCGATTCGCCCGGTCCGAGGCCAGGAGGCGTTGGGCGAACGCCGGCAGCGACGGGTGATCCTCGCCGTCGAACGACGCCTCGATGCCCGGGCCGTAGAGCACCGCGTACAGGTGATCGTCGCGCCGCCGTTCCGCCAGGCGCGCGATCAGCTCGGCGAGCGAACTGACCCGAAAGCGTCCGGGCAGGCGGGGCGCTTCCTGGCGATCGAGCTCGGTCCCGCCCGCGATCGCGAGCACCACCCGGCCTTCGGGCTGCGCCTGGGGTACGACCAGGTCGAAGTGGAGGAAGCTCGAGCCCCCGCGATAGTCGCGCAGCTCGGCGGTCACGCGCGCGGTCTGCCCGGGCGCGACGGTGCGCGGCTCGACGCTTGCCGAGACGATGCGCGCTCGAGAGAGTCCAGGCGTCACGTCGAGGTCGAACGTCAGCGAGTCGGCATCGTAGACCGCGAACGGGTTGTTGAGCAGGAGCCCGAGCGGGGCCGACAGTAATTGCGCCGAACTCGTGAGCTGGCCACTCGAAACGTCCTCAAGCACGAGCGGCGGCGTGCCCGGGGCGGACAGCCGCGCGCGCCAGCGCCAGGTCGCCTCGGGCGCCGCGCCGCCACGCGCGGTGAGCGCGCCGACCACGCCGAGGCCGGCGAGCGTGGGCGCGAGCATTCGGGAGCGCAGGATCTCGTAGTGGTAGGTCTCCGCGCCGGCGAGGCCGTTGACCCGCACCGTCAAGGGGAGCATGCGCGGGATCGGCCCGATCGTGCCCGCGACCGCGGCGCGGCGGTCCTGGGTGATCGTGCCGACCTGCTCGGCGGGCTCGCCCATCTTGAACGAGTTGAGATCGGACGCGACGATCGTCGTGATGTCGGCGAGCGCGAGCGGATACGCCACGGGGCCGCTCTGAAAGAACGGGTGTCCGAACGCGGCCACGCGGTCGCCGTCGCGC
>JBDTYW010000288.1:0-3765 GCA_040005445.1 Candidatus Eiseniibacteriota bacterium | reverse complement strand
TCCAGGGCGGGCAGCGGAACCACAAGTTCCTCGACGGCGCCCGCATCGACCCGACTCCGATCGCCGGCGCCATGACCGTGCGCCAGCTCATCGATGGCACGTTCCAGGCCTACAACGCGGCCCGGCTGCGCGAGGCCTGTCACCTGTTCACGAACAAGATGCTCGAGCCCGACGTCACCGTGGGCCTCACGATCACCGGGGCCCTGACGCCGGCCGGCCTGGGCATGAGCGCGCTCATCCCGCTGCTCCAGAACGGCTTCGTCGACTGGATCATCTCGACCGGCGCGAACCTGTACCACGATACCCATTACGGCATCGGGCTCTCGATGCACCGGGGCAACCCGCAGACCTCGGACGTGGTGCTGCGCGACCACGGCGTGGTCCGGATCTACGACATCTTCTTCGACTACGACGTACTGCTTTCGACCGACGCGTTCTTCCGCGAGATCATCACCGCGCCGGAATTCCAGGCCACGATGTCGACGGCCGAGTTTCACTTCAAGGTGGGCAAGTACGTCCATGCCAGGGAGGAGCTGCTCGGGCAGGGCCGCAAGTCCCTGCTTGCGGCGGCCTACGAGTGCGGCGTGCCGATCTACACCTCGTCGCCGGGGGACAGCTCGATCGGCATGAATGTCGCGGCCAAGGCGCTCGAGGGGAACCAGCTGGCGTTCGACGTGTCGCGCGACGTCAACGAGACCGCCGCGCTCGTCCTGGCCGCGAAGCGGGGCGGGGGTAAGAGCGCGATCTTCATCCTGGGCGGGGGCTCGCCCAAGAACTTCGCGCTCCAGACCGAGCCGCAAATCCAGGAAGTCCTCGGCATCGAAGAGAAGGGGCACGACTACTTCATGCAGTTCACCGACGCCCGGCCGGACACCGGCGGGCTCTCGGGCGCGACCGCGTCCGAAGCGGTGTCGTGGGGCAAGGTCGATCCGGACAAGCTGCCGGACGCGCTGGCGTGCTACATCGACGCCACGGTCGCGCTGCCCCTGATCACCGCCTACGCGACCGAGGCGCACGCGCCACGGCCGCTCAAGCGGCTCTACGACCAGCGCGAGGCGTTCATGGCTGC
Source organism: Candidatus Eiseniibacteriota bacterium (assembly GCA_040005445.1). Classification (GTDB taxonomy): domain Bacteria; phylum Eisenbacteria; class RBG-16-71-46; order RBG-16-71-46; family DASYSL01; genus JANPEF01. Next base: position 2,696 of record JBDTYW010000288.1, on the reverse strand, counting down.
TCTGATTGACGAGTACAAGAAGAGCGGCCGGGCGTCGACGACGGCCCAGGCCCGCACCTGAAGGAGCGATCCACTCATGCACAAGGTCCTCATCCTCGGATCCGGCGCCGCCGGGCTGACCGCCGCCATCTACGCCGGGCGCGCGGACCTCAAGCCCGCGTTGATTCATGGCATCCAGCGCGGCGGGCAGCTCACGATCACGACCGAGGTCGAGAACTACCCGGGCTTCCGCCACGGGATCATGGGCCCCGCGCTCATGGAGGAGATGGAGGCGCAGGCGAAGCGCTTCGGCACCGAGTTCATCGAGGGCACGGTCACGAAGGTCGACCTCTCGAAGTCCCCGTTCAAGGTGTGGGTGGATGACGAGCGCGTCGAGGAGACCGAGGCGCTGATCGTGGCCACCGGCGCGTCGGCGAAGCTGCTCGGCCTGCCCTCGGAGGGCGCGTACATGGGCTTCGGCGTGTCGGCGTGCGCGACCTGCGACGGGTTCTTCTTCAAGGAGCAGGAGATCCTCGTGATCGGCGGCGGCGACACCGCGATGGAGGAGGCGACCTACCTCACGAAGTTCGCGAGCAAGGTCACGATCGTCCATCGCCGCGACGATTTCCGCGCGTCGAAGATCATGCTCGAGCGCGCCCGCAAGAACCCCAGGATCGCGTGGATCACGAACGCCGAGCTGCTCGAGGTGCATGGCGAGGGCGACGGCCTCGGCAAGAAGGTCGTGGGCGCCACGCTGCGCGACACGGTGACCGGCGAGAGCCGCCGCGTGGCTGCGACCGGCGTCTTCCTGGCGATCGGCCACCAGCCGAACTCGCAGCCCTTCCGGGGCGTGCTCGACATGGACGAGACCGGTTACCTGGTGACGCACGACGGCACGAAGACGAACGTCGAGGGCGTGTTCGCCGCAGGCGACGTGCAGGACAAGGTCTATCGCCAGGCGATCACCGCGGCGGGCACGGGCTGCATGGCGGCGATCGACGCCGAGCGCTGGCTCGAGCAGAAGCACCACGCCGAGGCCGTGCATGGCGGGGCGTGACACGCTCGAGGTCGACGTCCTGTTCGTGGGCGCCGGCCCGGCCACGCTCGCCGGCGCGTACCACCTCGGCAACCTGATCGCCCGCCACAACGAGGCTGTCGCGGCGGGCACGCACGCGGGCCCCGCACTCGGTGACATCCAGCTCGCGGTGATCGAGAAGGCGGCGGAACTCGGCGACCACACGCTTTCGGGCGCGGTGCTCGACCCGATCGCGCTGCGCGAGCTGATGCCCGACTTCGAGGCGCAGGGCTTCCCGATCGAGAGCCCGGTCACGGGCGAGGACGTCTACTTCCTCACGAAGACCGGCAAGATCCGCTTTCCGATCGCGCCGCCCCCGCTGCAGAACCACGGCAACTACGTGGTCTCCCTGTGCGATGTCGTGAAGTGGCTCGGCGCGAAGGTCGAGGCGCAGGGCGCCTACGTGCTGACCTCCACGCCGGCGACCGGGGTCGTATTCGAGGACGGGCGCATCGCCGGCGTGATCACCGGCGACAAGGGGATCGACAAGCACGGGCAGAAGAAGGCGAATTACGAGCCCGGCAGCGAGCTGCGCGCACGCGTCACGGTGTTCGGCGAGGGCCCGCGCGGCACGCTGCAGAAGCAGCTCGGGCGCCGGCTCGGCCTCGAACGCCGGGACCACCCGCAGGTCTACGGCACCGGAGTGAAGGAGCTGTGGGAGCTGCCCGCAGGCCGCTTCCCGAAGGGCCACGTCGTGCACACGATGGGCTTTCCGCTCGATACGGCGACGTACGGCGGCTCGTGGCTCTACGGCATGGCGGATAACGTGCTCTCGCTCGGGCTCGTGGTCGGCCTCGACTATCGCCGCCCGACGCTCGACCTGCAGGAGGAACTGCAGAAGTTCAAGGCGCACCCGTGGCTCGCCGGGCTGCTCGAGGGCGGCAAGGCGGTCGCCTACGGCGCGAAGGCGGTGCCGCTGGGCGGCTACTTCGCGATGCCCGAGGCGGTGACCGACGGCGCCCTGTTCGTCGGCGACTCGGGCGGGAACGTGAATGCCGCGCGGCTCAAGGGCATCCACCTGGCGATGAAGTCGGGCATGCTCGCGGCCGAGACCATCTTCGAGGGCCTGGTCGCGGGCGATCTCTCGCGCGCGCGGCTGGGCGGCTATCAGGCGCGCTTCGAGGCGTCGTGGGCGCACAAGGAGCTGTGGGGCGGCCGCAACTTCCACCAGGGATTCGACCACGGGCTGTGGGCCGGCATGTTCTTCACCGGCATCCAGACCGTGTTCGGGGGCTGGGCGCCGTACCAGGGCCAGCCCACGGTCGCCGGTCACGAGCGCATGGCGCAGCTGCGCGACGCGCTGCCGGCGGCGGCGGCCGCGGCGATCGTCGGCCAGCCGACGACGCAGAAGAAGTTCGTGCTGCCGGACCAGCTCGAGAAGCTCTCGGACCTCTACCTCTCCGGCACGATCCACGAGGAGGACCAGCCCGCGCACTTGGTGATCACGCCCCAGGACGTGACCGACGTGTGCAACACGCGCTGCAAGGAGGAGTACGGCAACCCCTGCCAGCACTTTTGCCCCGCGAACGTCTACGAGATGGTGACCGACTCCGCGGTCGGGGGCACGAAGCTCAAGCTCAACGCGAGCAACTGCGTGCACTGCAAGACCTGTGACATCATGGATCCCTACCAGGTGATCACC
>JBDTYW010000287.1:0-3770 GCA_040005445.1 Candidatus Eiseniibacteriota bacterium | reverse complement strand
ACGACGCCGCGACGCCGCGCTCGTGCTGCTCGCTCGACGCGATCGCCGACGCGCGATCGGTCGCGCTCCACATGGGCTTTCCGCACCACGTGCTCGATGAGAGCGCCGCGTTCCGCGCGCAGGTCGTGACCCCGTTCGTGAAGGACTATCTCGCGGGCGAGACGCCGTACCCGTGCTCGCTGTGCAACACGCACCTCAAGTTCGGGTCGTTGTTCGCACACGCGCGCAAGGCGGGAGCCGACTTTCTGGCGACCGGGCACTACGCCCGCATCGCGCCGGCGCCCCGCGCCGCCTCGGCTTCGGGCGAGGCGAGCGAGCCCGCGCTCTACCGCGCGGCGCACGACGGCAAGGACCAGACCTACGCGCTGTGGGGCATCGCGCGCGCTACGCTGCCGCGGCTCCTGTTCCCGCTCGGCGGCCTGACCAAGGACGAGGTGCGCGCGCACGGCGAGCGCCTCGGTCTCGCGCGCGTCGCACAGAAGCTCGAGAGCCAGGACCTGTGCTTCGTGCCCGATGGCGACTACGCGGGCTTCGTCGCGCGCGAGGCGGGCGCGGCGGCGGTCGACACGCCGGGGCCGATGCTCGATCCCGCCGGACGGGTCGTGGGCGAGCACCGCGGGCTTGCGCACTACACGGTCGGCCAGAGGAAGGGCCTCGGGATCGCCGCGGCCGAGCCGCAGTACGTGATCGGGCTCGAGCCCGCCTCGAACTCCGTGCGCATCGGCCCCGAGTCGGGGCTGCTGGCGCGCGAAGTCGCGTTCACGGACCTCAACTGGCTGCCCGAGGCCGCCCCCGTCGATGGGCGCGCCGTCGAGGCGCAGATCCGCTACCGGCACCGCCCGGCTCCGGCCCGGCTCCTCTGCGAGGCCGCGGGCCGCGGGCGCCTCGTGTTCGACGAGCCCCAGCGCGCGATCACGCCCGGGCAGTCGGTCGTGTTCTACGACGGGGATCGGCTGCTTGGCGGAGCGCGGATCCGGCGGCCGGGACCCCCGGCGCCCTCGGCCTGAGGGCCGGATCGCCGGCTCGGGATCGGAACCTGCGCGCGGGAGCTTCCCATGGTTACGAAGCAAGCCGCGGTCCGAAGCCCTTCCCCGAAGCCGGCTCCCCGGAAGCCCCGCGCTCGCGTCACCGTCCACCCGCTCACGCCCAAACGCTGGCCCGACTTCGAGGCCGTGGTCGGCCCGAAGGGCGCCTACGGCGGTTGCTGGTGCATGTACTTCCGCCGCCCGCGCGCCGAATGGACGGCCGGCTGCGCGGACTCCGGTGCAGGCAACAAGCGGGCGTTCAAGAAGATCGTAAGGGTGGGGGCGGAGCCCGGCCTGCTCGCCTACGTGAGCGGCGTGCCCGCAGGCTGGTGCGCGCTCGCACCCCGCGGGGAGTACGGCGGGCTCGCGCGTTCGCGCACGCTCCAACCGATCGACGATCAGCCGGTGTGGTCGGTCACCTGCTTCTTTGTCGCACGGCCGTACCGCAAACAGGGTGTCACGATCGCGCTGCTCGAGGGGGCCGCGAAGTATGTGCGCAAGCAGAAGGGCCGGATCCTCGAGGGCTACCCGAGCGACCCGAAGGCGCGCTGGCCGGACGCCTACGCTTACCAGGGAACGGTGGGCGCGTACGCGAAAGCCGGTTTTGTCGAGGTCAAGCGGGTCTCGAAAGGGCGGGCGATCATGCGGCGGGTGCTGCGCTAGGTCCCCCGGGGCGCGGTGACTTCCTTCCCGGGAAGTGCTACACTCGTCGGCCCCCGGCCAGGATCTCCCTCGCCGCCGACGTATCCAGGAGCCATCATGAAATCGAGCCCCGTCCCCGCCCGTGTCTCGCCCGCCGTCGCCCTCGCCGCGGTCTTCGCACTCACCCTGACCGTCGCCACCGTTGCCCGCGCCGAGGGCTGGAGCGAGGTCGGCGACGCGGGAGACCTCGTCGCCTCCGCCCAGAGCACGGTCGGGAGCGGTCCCCTGCAGCAGATCACCGGGGCGCTCGCCTCGCCCACGGACGTCGACCTGTACTGCATCCGGCTCCTGTCGGTCCCCCCGACTGGCCTGCCGCTCGTTCAACTCCAGTGTGTCGTGATCAACGGCCCGAACGTCTGGCTGTTCGACGCGCTCGGGAACGGCGTGTTCCTGAGCCAGAACTGCTCGGGAGGGAGCAAGACCATCGTCGCCCCGAACTACTCGCTCCCCGCCGGGATCTACTATGTCGCGGTGTCCTACTCCGACTTCGACGCGCAATCGGCGGGCGGCGCGATGTGGCTGTCGGCTCCGATCGGCCAGCGGGCCCCGGACGGCCCGGGGGCGACGGGTGTCCTGACCGGATGGGCGGGGTCGCCGAACGTGCAGCCGATCAATCCCTACACGATCAACCTCGAGGGGATGGGGTACTGCGAGGCCCCGACGCCGGCGTCCAGCGGGTCGTGGGGCCGGGTCAAGGGGATGTATCGATAGCCCACAGGGAGCAGAATTCCGGGCCCGGGGGCATTCCGGAACACGCGTCCAGTTAACCTATTGCAATTAAACAACTTGACTTCAGCTCGCGTGCCACGTGGCACGCGAGCTCAGATGTCGCTATTGCGCCGCAACGAGTTACGCCGGAATTGAGTCTTTCCATCCGCCCTGTGGGTACTTGACGGTTTTGTCCACTTTGGACAGAATCAGGGCATGAAGCTTTCCTCCCAGGAAGAGTACGGCCTCCGCTGCATCGCGCGGCTGGCCCACCACCCCGAGGCGCTCGGGACCATCCACGAGATCGCGAAGGCCGAGGGCCTGACCCCGGCGTACGTCGCCAAGCTCATGGGCGTGCTCAAGCGCGCCGGGCTGGTGACCGCGAGCCGCGGCCAGAAGGGCGGCTACGCGCTGGCGCGAGCGGCCGAGGCGATCGACCTCTCCGAGGTGATCGTGGCGCTGGGCGGGCGTCTCTACTCCAACAAGTTCTGCGGCGAGCATGCGGGCATCCTGGCGCAGGCCGGGGCCAGCGGTCGCTGCGCCCACGACGGCAACTGCTCGATCCGCCCGGTGCTGGTGGGGCTCGATCGACTGGTGCACGACGCGCTCTCGCGTGTCTCGCTCAAGTCGCTGGTGCGCTCCGAGCCGGCCATGCACGGGTTCCTGCAACTGCGCCTCGCCGCGGCGGAAGCGGCGCACGGGAAGGTGGTGTAGCGCGATGGCGGACAAGAGCACGATCCAGGAGATGACCGACCGCGAGTACCAGTACGGCTTCTCGAACGACTTCGACGCCGATGCCGCTCCGCGCGGCCTGTCCGAGGACACCGTGCGGCTGATCTCGTCGAAGAAGCACGAGCCCGAGTGGCTGCTCGAGTGGCGGCTCAAGGCGTACCGGCAGTGGCTCACGATGGAAGAGCCGACGTGGCCGAACGTGAAGTACCCCAAGATCGACTATCAGGACATCATCTACTACTCCGCGCCCAAGCCGAAGGGCCCCGCGCCGGCGAACCTCGACGAGGTGGACCCCGAGATGCGCGCCATGTTCGACAAGCTCGGCATCTCGCTGCGCGAGCAGGAGCGCCTGAGCGGCATCGCAGTCGACGCGGTGGTCGACTCGGTGTCGGTGGCGACCACGTTCAAGCACAAGCTCGGGGAGATGGGCGTGATCTTCTGCTCGTTCTCCGAGGCGGTGAAGGAGCACCCCGAACTGGTGAAGAAGTACCTCGGCTCGGTCGTGCCGATCGGCGACAACTACTTCGCCGCGCTCAACTCGGCCGTGTTCTCCGACGGCTCGTTCTGCTACGTGCCGAAGGGCGTGCGCTGCCCGATGGAGCT
>JBDTYW010000286.1:0-3784 GCA_040005445.1 Candidatus Eiseniibacteriota bacterium | reverse complement strand
TGATCGGACGCAGCCGCGTGCCGCGGCCGCCGGAGAGAATGAGTCCCTTCAACGGACCTCCCGCGCCTTGCTCAAGTCCAGGTCTCGGCCATCGCGCTGTCGAGCCGCGTCGCCAGGAATTCCGCCATCTTGCGCAACTGGTCCGGCACCTGCGCCAGGTCCTTGCCGCCGCCCTGCGCGAGGTTGGGCTTGCCGCCCCCGCCGATGCCCGCGGCCTTGAGGATGTCGCCCGCGATCAGCGCCTTCGACGCCGCGAGATCGTCGGTCACCACTGCGAGCCACGCCACCTTGCCGTCGCCCACGCAGGCGAACGCGGCCGCGCCCGAGCCCAGCACCCCACGCGCGACGTCTGCGGCCTCGCGCAGCGCGCCGCCGTCGGCCGGGGGCAGCGTGCCGACGACCCACGCGCCCTTCTGCCCGTCGACCTTGCGCGCCGTGAGCGCGCGCACGGCGTCGAGCAGCCCGCTCTTCCTGCTCTCCTCGAGCTCGGCCTTGAGCGCGGCGACCTCGGCCACGAGCTGCGCGACGCGCGCCGGCGCGTCGGCCGGGCTGGCGTTGACCGCGCGCGCGACCGCGGCCAGGCGGCGTTCCTCGGCGCGCGTCCAGTCGACCAGCAGCTGCCCGGTCACGGCCTCGAGCCGGCGCGTGCCGCTGGCGATCGAGCTGTCCTCCAGGATCCGGATCAGCCCGATGTCCCCGGTGCGCGACACGTGCGTGCCGCCGCACAGCTCGGCCGACACCAGGTCGCCATGCGCGTCGTCACGGATGCGGATCACGCGCACCTCGTCCTCGTACTTCTCGCCGAACAGCGCGATCGCGCCCGAGTTGCGCGCGGACTCGAGCGTGTGGTGCTCGACCACGACCGGGAAGTTCGCGAGCACGGCGCGGTTGACGTCGTCCTCGACCGCGGTGAGCTGGTCCGGCGTCGTGGCCTCGAAGTGCGAGTAGTCGAAGCGCAGGCGATCGGGCGCGACCAGCGATCCGGCCTGGAGCACGTGCGTGCCGAGCACGCGGCGGAGCGCAGCGTGGAGCAGGTGGGTCGCGGTGTGGTTCCGGCGCGTGGCCGCACGCTTGTCGGCGTCGACCTGGGCGCGCACCTCGGCCACCGGCAGCGTGCCCTCGAGCAGGCGCGCGCGGTGGACGATCGCGTCGCCGTCCTTGCGCACATGCACGACCTCGAGTCGCACCGGGCCGGCGTCGTTCCCGCCCTCGAGCGTCCCCGAGTCGGCGACCTGTCCGCCCGACTCGGCGTAGAACGGCGTGGTCTCGAGCACGAGTTCGGCCTCGCCCATGCCGAGCACGCGATAGCGCGTGACCGGCGAGACCGCGGTCAGCGTCTCGTAGCCGACGAACTCCGATTCCGCGCCGTCCGCGAGGACGATCCAGTCGGGCCCGACTTCTCCCGCCTCCGCCTTTCGGCCGAACTTCGTCGCCTTGCGGGCCCGTTCGCGCTGGGCATTCATCGCGGCATCGAAGCCCTCGCGATCGATGCCCATGCCCTTCTCAAGCGCAATCTCCTCGGTCAGCTCCACGGGGAAGCCGTAGGTGTCGTACAGCTCGAACACCTCCTCGCCCCGTAGCTTGTTCTCGCCCGTGATGCGGGCCTCGCTCGCGAACACCTTCTCCAGCTGGGAGAGCCCGCGGTCGAACGTGCGCAGGAAGCTCTCCTCCTCGCGACCGATCACCCCCGCGATGCGGGCCCGCGACTCGCCCAACTCGGGATAGTCGGCGAGGAAGGTGTCCACCACCACCTCGGCCGCGCGCGCGAGGAACGGGCCGGTCAGCCCGAGCAGCCGCCCGTTGCGCGAGGCCCGCCGCAGCAGGCGCCTGAGCACGTAGCCGCGGCCCTCGTTCGAGGGCGCGATGCCCTCGGCGAGCGCGAACGTGAGCGCGCGCGTGTGATCGGCGATGATCGCGAGCGCGACGCCCCTGGAGTCGTCGGGCCGGCCGATCCTCGGCAATTCGGCGAGGCCGGCGAGCCGCGCGACCTCCTCGATCACCGGCGCGAAGAGGTCGGTGCCGAAGATCGAGTCCGCGCCCTGGACGATCAGCGCGAGGCGCTCGAGGCCCATGCCAGTGTCGATGCCGGGCCGCGCCAGGAGCGGCATCGAGCCATCGGCCTGCGCGTCGTATTGCGGGAACACGTTGTTCCAGTACTCCATGTAGCGTGGGCAGTCCGACCCGGGCGAGCAACCGCCGCCGCAGGTGCACGCCTCGGGCCCGAGGTCGTAGTACATTTCCGAGGACGGACCGCACGCGCCGGTGCCGCCGGCCGGGCCCCAAAAGTTGTCGGCCTTGCCGAGCGCGATGATGTGATCGTCCGCCACGCCGGCCTTCCGCCAGAGCGCGCGCGCCTCGTCGTCGGGCGGCGCCTGGCCGCCCTCGCCGTTGAACACCGAGACATGAATGCGATCGATCGGCAGTTCGAGCTCGACGGTGGAGAACTCCCACGCGAACGCAATCGCCTCGGCCTTGAAGTAATCGCCGAACGAGAAGTTGCCGAGCATCTCGAAAAACGTGTCGTGGCGCGGTGTGCGGCCCACGTTGTCGACGTCGGTCAGGCGCAGGCACTTCTGGATCGACACCGCGCGCCGGTACGGGAGGCGCGCGGGATCGAGCCCGAAGTAGGGCTTGAACTGCACCATGCCCGCGGTGGTGAACAGCAGGGTCGGATCGCCGAGCGGCGCCAGCGGCGACGAGGGCACGATGGTGTGGCCGCGGGCCGCGAAGTAGTCCCGGAAACGTCGCCGTAGTTCGCTGGACGTCATCTTGCGCATGGCGCGCACTTTACAGGATTCGTCCGCGCTAATCGAGGACCAGGAAGCGCCCGCTGGCCCGGCCGAACGGGGTGCTCACGCGCGCGAAGTAGATCCCGCGCTGGACCGCGCGGCCCTGGTCGTCGTGCCCGTCCCACAGTTCGATGGTGGCGCCTCGCGGCAGGTCGCGCACAGCCAGGCTGCGCACGCGGCGCCCGAGGACGTCGTAGACCTCGATCCGTGCCGGCCCCGCCTCGGGCATCTCGATCAGCAGGCCGCGGCCCCCGCCGAGCGGCGTCGAGCCGATCTCGCGCACCTGCAATTGCCGCGGTTCGGCGGCCGCGTCCCCGACTCCGGGCGGCTGGGAGAGCGCGCTCAGCGGCCGGGCGCGGGTCACCGGCGCGTCCGCCGGCGGCTGGTCGGAGCTGCCGTCGGTCGCCACCACCGTCACCTGCGTCGAAAGCCGCAGCGGCTGGCTCGCCACCCGCACCTCGAACGTCGCGGGCAGCGCGAAGCCGCCCGAACGCAGCGTCCAGGGGATCGTGACCGGCCCGGGCAGGTAGCCCAGGTTAACGGTCGCCGGCAGGCCGACGGCCTGCGGCGCGACCGGCGTCTCCTGGGCGCCGACGATGCGCACGACCTGGAGGTCGGCCTGGCGCCCCACGCCGCTCTCGACGCCGACCGAGAGCTGGATCGTCTCGCCCAGGCGCGCGCGCGGGGTGGACGCATCCAGCGAGCGCACCGGATTCGGCGCCGCGAGATCGAACGTGCCGTCCGGGTGCCAAATCATCTGGCGGAACTCGATCACCGAAATGTCCTCGCCCGACCCGGTCGGCGGGTTGTACTCGGGCGGCGCGTCGTAGGCGTGCACCACGCAGAAGTAGTCCGCGGTGGTCGTTGGTCCGGCCTCGCTGTAGTGCTCCGAGGCGAACCAGTAGTCGGGCTCGAGATTGTAGTCGTAGGGCACGTCCTTCTTGCCCTGGAGCATGTACGAGATCGAGCCGTGCACCTGCCACGGCCCGGTCGCG
>JBDTYW010000285.1:0-3792 GCA_040005445.1 Candidatus Eiseniibacteriota bacterium | reverse complement strand
GCGTCGTCGCCGGCAGGTCGCGCAGCGACTCGAGCTCCTTGCCGTGGGCCTCGAGCACGCGGGCCCGCCGCTTGAAGCGCGCGGCGCGCCGGGTCGAGGGCCGCGGCCAGACCGCGCCCGAGAAGCCGTCCACGGCGACGAGGTCGCCGTCCTTGATCTCGCGCGTGACGTTGCGCAGGCCGACCACCGCAGGGATGCCGTGCGAGCGCGCGAGCAGCGCCGAGTGCGACGTCCGGCCGCCCACGTCGGTGACGACCGCCAGCACCTTGCCCTTGTGGAAGTGGATCGTCTGCGACGGCTCGAGGTCGTGCGCCACGATCACGCACGGCATCTCGAGGTCGAGCACGGTGCGCCCGGCATCGCCCGTGAGGTGCCGGAGCACGCGCCGCGACACGTCGCGGAAGTCCACGGCGCGGTCACGAAACGTCTCCGTCGGGCTCGCCTCGTAGGCGGCCGCGGCCTGCAGGAAGATCCGGTGGAACGCGAACTCGGCGTTGACGCGCTCGGACTCGATTGCGCGCGCGGTCTCGGCCCGCACGGTCTCGTCCGCAAGCAGCATGCGCTGGACCTCGAGGATCTGCCGGGTCTCCAGCTCCCCGAGCGCGGCGAGCTGCTCGGCCAGCGCCTCGAGCTCGGCCTGGGCCGCGTCGAGCGCGCGCGTAAAGCGCTGGAGCTCGGCCACCGTCTCCGAAGGAGCGAGCGCACGCCGGTGCACGTCGACATCGTGCGGGGCCAGCACGCGCGCCGGCCCGAGCGCGAGCCCGGCCGAGGCGGCAATCCCCATGAGAGCTTCACTCTTGGCCAAACCGGTCCTCCGCGAGCTGGATGAGTGCGGCGATGGCTTCCTCCTCGTCCGGCCCGTCGGCGCGGACGATCAGTTCCGCGCCGGTCTCGGCCGCCAGCATCATGACACCAAGCAGGCTCTTGCCGTTGACTTCGACGTCGTCCCGCTGCAAAAAGATCTCCGACCGGAAGCGTGACGCCATGTGGACGAACGCGCTGCACGGGCGGGCGTGGAAGCCGTCCACGTTCCGGATCGTCAACAGGGCCTCGCGCACGATCAGAACCCCGGTCCGAGGGTGGCCCAGGCCAACACCGTGAGCACCAGCAAGAGCCCCCACTCGCCGGGGCCCAGGCGCGCGATCCCGAAGCCCACGAACCCGAGCGCCGCGCCTCCCAGCGCGATCCAGGCCTGGCGCGAGGGTGCGCCGCCCGGCGGCAGCAACACCGTGGCCAGCACGAGCGCGGAGACCACCGCCGCCAGTGTGCGCACGCCCGCAGTCATCGGCGCGAGCCGGCGCGCGAGCTGGGCCACGTAGGCGAGTCCGCGCGCATAGCCCTGGAACAGTCCGCGCATGCGATAGCCGAGCGCGAAGACATTGTAGCCCGCCACGATGGTGACCGCCCCGATCCAGCTGCGGTCGTCCCGCCAGCCGTAGATCGCGGTCAGCGCGAGCAGTGGCCGGACCGCATTCCAGAACAGCGGGTCCCCCATCGCCGCGAGCGACGAGCCGAGGGCCTGCTTGACGCGCGTCACGCCGGCATCGTCGAGACCGGCCTCGCCGCGGGCGCGCCGCTCGAGCTGGTCGGCCACGACGCCCAGGGCGACGCCGGCCATCACCGGGTGCGTATTAAAGAAGCCGGCATGGGGCACGAGTGCGCGCGCCGCCTCGGCGTCGTCCTTCGCCAGCTTGCGCGTCGCCGGCGAGAGCGCGTGGGCGAAGCCGATGCCCTGCATGCGCTCGTAGTTCCACAGCGCCTGGAGCAGCAGCAGGCGCCCGAACATGCCGAACAGGGTCGAGGGGCCGAGCAGCCGGGGTGGAGGCGGCTCCGCGGGAGGCGCGGGCGCGGGCGTGGGCGGACCGGAAGCGAGCGCGTCGAACTCGCTCATGCCGCCTCCCAGAGCCTGAGCGCGAGGAACGCGATGAGCGAGGTCCAGAACACCAGGCGCGCCCGTCGCCCGCGCGCCAGCCCGCGCGCAACCGAGCCGATGCCGAAGCCCCACACCAGTGGCGAGCCCACCTGCCAGGCGCGACCGAACGCGACGCCGGCCCGCGCGAATAGCGCCTCGCCGAGGAGGCTGAACAGCGTCAGTGCGAGCGCCGTCCACGCCACGCCGAGCGCGAAGGTCTGCGCCACCCCCGCCCACTGCGCGCGCGCGAGCGCCGCCAGGCGACCGGCGGCGAGTTCGGATTCGACCCAGCGCGCGAGCAGCTCGTTGCGATGGCGAAGCCAGACCAGGATCGAGCGCCCCACCAGCGCGGTGACGAACGCGGCGAACAGGCCGAACAAGAGCGGACCGCCCTGCGCCGAGGCGACCGGGTTGGCGCCGGTGACGATCGCCGCGGTGGCGACCCCGACGACCGTGCCCACCGGGAAGTCCTCGGGCGCGCGCCCGCCCACGGGCAGGACGCCGAGCGAGAACAATTGAAGGATCGCGCCGAGTTCGCAGCCGAGCGCGAGGTGGCCCCAGATCGCGCCGGTCACCGCCCCGGCCACGAACGGCTGGGCCAGCATCAATTGGAGGAACGCGGAGCTGTCGGCGGCGACCACGCCTCCCCACAGCAGCGTCCACCCCACCGCCGGCAATGCGTTCACGCGGGCTCCTCCCGCCACTCGGGCGGGGCATCGAACGGCCGGGTCGCCGGCACGTCCTGGACGACGACGCGCACGCCGAGGCCGCCGAAAGCGGCCAGCGCGGCGCGATCCGCGTGATCGAGGTAGACCGCATCGTGGACGCGCGTCTTGCCGGGAGCGTAATGGAGTCCGCCAAGGTTGATGGCCAGGGGAGCGGCCCCGGCGCGGGCGAGCGCGGCGACGAGCCGCGCGGCTTCGGGCAGCCCGCGCACGAGTACGATCACGGGCTCGCTCGCGAGCGCAAGCGTCTCGAGCCGGGACACCGCCGTCTCGAGCGGAAGCACCTCGAGCGGCGTCGCCCCGGTGCTGGCTTCGAGCAGCGTGCGTTCGAACGGATCGGCCGCCATGCCGTCGTCCACCACGACGTAGCGTGCGGGCTCGAGCACCGGTCCCCAGCCGAGCAGTACCTGGCCGTGAATCAGGCGATCGTCGACCCGCACGAGGGCGAGGCTCAAGCGGGCGGACCCGCCGCGGGGCGTCCCTCGAAGACCACGACGGCGGCCTGCGCCTTCTCGGCCAGGCGCGAGGCCAGGGCGCGCGGGTCGAGGTCGCCGCGGTGATGGGCGAAGTCGAGCAGCATCGGCAGGTTCACGCCCGTGATCACGAGCATCGGGCCCTCGGCCTCGCGCGCCGCCACGCCGAGCGCGGCCTGGGCGCACGAGCCGCCGGCGACATCGACGAACAGGAGGCCCCCGCCGGGCCCGAACGAGCGCACGCGCTCGCGCACCGCCTGCGTCAGCGCGTCGCGCGACAGGCCGTCGTTGGACAGCACGTCCACGCCCTCGAGCGCGCCGACGATGCGTTGTGCGGCCTCGAGCAGGGCATCGCCGAGACGGCCATGGGTGACCAGCAGCGCCGGCATGCGGCTCACTCGGTGTCCTCCCGGACCCAGGCACGCGTCGCGCTCTTGCGCTTCATCATCTCCTGGAGGTGGCGGTTCAGTTTCTCGGCGGGGTGGTAGCCGTAGGCGCGGGTCAGGTAGTTGAGCGCCACGACCTCGGCGATCACGGTGATGTTCTTGCCGGGCACGATCGGGATGATCACGAGCGGGATCTCGAGCCCCAGGATCGAGGTCTTCTGCTGGTCGAGGCCGGTGCGATCGTACTCGTGACCCGGCTCCCAGACCCTCAGGTCGCACTGGACCTCGACCCGCTT
>JBDTYW010000284.1:0-3805 GCA_040005445.1 Candidatus Eiseniibacteriota bacterium | reverse complement strand
CGCGGGCCAAGTCGTTCCTGATCACCGAGGCGGTGCGCGGCGAGGGCGCGCAGCTCAAGACCCTCGCCGGGGATCGCTTCATGCCGCGCTACCACCGGCTCGCCGAACTGGCCCCGCGCGACATCGTGGCGCGCGCGATCGACGCCGAGATGAAGCGCAGCGGCGACAAGCACGTGCTGCTCGACCTTTCGCCGATCGGCCGGCGCGAGATCCTGCGGCGATTCCCGACGATCGTGCAGCGCACCCGCGAGCTCGGCCACGACCCGCTGCGCGAGCCGCTGCCCGTGGTGCCGGCGGCGCACTACCAGTGTGGCGGAGTGGTTGCCGACCTGTCCGGCCGCACCGGCCTCGACCGCCTGTTTGCGGTCGGGGAGGTTGCGTGTACCGGGCTGCACGGCGCGAACCGCCTGGCCTCGAACTCGCTGCTCGAGGCGGTGGTGATGTCGCACCAGGCTGCTGACGCGTGCGTGACCCGGATCCGGCGGGGGGAAGGCCGACCCGTGCCCGCGTTCCCGGCGTGGGACGCGCGCGGCACGCGCAAGCCGCGCGAGGCCGTCGGCCGGAGCCACAACTGGGACGCCGTGCGCAGGCTGATGTGGGACTACGTCGGGATCGTGCGCAACGACGACCGGCTCGACAAGGCGGCCCGCCGCCTCGCGCTGATCCGCGAGGAGATCGAGGCCGACTACGAACGCTACGTCCTGGACGCGGACCTGATCGAGGTGCGCAACCTCGCGCAGGTCGCCGAACTGATCGTGGCCTGCGCGCGCAAGCGCCCGGAGAGCCGGGGGCTGCACTACAACCTCGATCACCTGCGCCGGCGCGCTGCGCTGCGCCACGACACGCGTCTCAGGAGGCCGCGCCGCACGGGTGGACGGAAACGCCCGCGCGGCCTATGATGCGGCACGTATGGAGCCGCCCCTGTTCGACTTCTGGGAAAAGGTTCACGCGCTTTGCGAACGGGATCCCCGCTTCCGGCGCGAGGCCTACGAGTTCGTGATGCGCGCGCTCGAGCACACCTCCGCGCGCGTGGTCGGGGCTCGGCGGCACGTCTCCGGCCAGGAATTGCTCGCGGGGATCGTGGACCTCGCGCGCCTGGAGTTCGGCGACCTGGCGTGGACCGTGTTCCGCGAGTGGGGCGTGACCCGGAGCGAGGATTTCGGCGCGATCGTATTCGCCCTCGTGGGCGACGGCCTGCTCGGCCGCCAGCCCGAGGACTCGATCCAGGATTTCACGGGCGGCATCGACCTCCGCCATGAACTCGAACCTCCCAGGAGCCCGCACCGGCGCCCCTGATCCGTGTGCCGGACGTCCCCCCGATCCCGAGGAACCGCATGCAGCATTCGCAGGACTCGCTCGCCTATCACTCCGAGGGCCGACCCGGCAAGATCGAGGTCACGCCCACGAAAGCCCTGAGCACACAGCACGACCTCTCGCTCGCCTACACCCCGGGTGTCGCCGAACCCTGCCGGGCGATCGCCGCCGATCCCGAGCGCGCCTACGACTACACGGCGAAGGGTAACCTCGTCGGGGTCGTGACCAACGGCACGGCGGTACTCGGCCTGGGCAACATCGGGCCGCTCGCGGGCAAGCCGGTGATGGAGGGCAAGGGCGTCCTGTTCAAGAAATTCGCCGACATCGACGTGTTCGATCTCGAGGTCGACGCCTCCGATCCGGAGGAGTTCGTGCGCATCGTCGCTGCGCTCGAGCCCACGTTCGGCGGCATCAACCTCGAGGACCTGCGCGGCCCCGACTGTTTCTACATCGAGCAGGAACTGCGCAAGCGCATGCAGATCCCGGTGTTTCACGATGACCAGCACGGCACAGCGATCATTTCCGCCGCGGCGTTCCTCAACGCGCTCGAGGTCGTGGGTAAGCAGCCCCAGGACGTGAAGGTCGTGTTCTCCGGGGCCGGGGCGGCGGGGATCGGCTGCGCGAAGCTCTACATGGAGATGGGCGTGCGCCCGGAGAACCTGCTGCTGTGCGATAGCCAGGGCGTGCTCTACGAGGGGCGGGGCAACGGCCTCAACGAATGGAAGCTCCCGTTCGTGCGCAAGACCGATGCCCGCACGCTCGCCGACGCACTCGAGGGCGCGGACGTATTCGTGGGCGTGAGCGTGGCCGGGGCGGTGACGCCCGCGATGCTCAAGGGCATGGCCGAGCGCCCGATCATCTTCGCGATGGCGAACCCGGATCCCGAGATCACGTACACCGACGCGCTGGCCGCGCGGCCCGACGCGATCATGGCGACCGGCCGCTCCGACTATCCGAACCAGGTCAACAACGTGCTGGGATTCCCGTTCATCTTCCGCGGGGCGCTCGACGTGCGCGCCAGCGCGATCAGCGAGTCCATGAAGATCGCCGCGGTGAAGGCGCTCGCCGCGCTCGCGCGCCAGGACGTGCCCGACGAGGTCGCGCGTGCGTATGGCGTCGACTCGCTCCGCTTCGGCCCCGAATACATCATCCCGAAGCCGTTCGACCCGCGGGCGCTGCTATGGGTCGCGCCCGCGGTCGCCGAGGCCGCGGTCACCTCGGGCGTCGCCCGGCGGACGCTCGACCCCGAGGTCTACCGGCATCGCCTCGAGCGCCTGCTCGGCCTCGAGCGCCAATTCATGCGGCGCGTGCGCATCCGAGCCTCGAAGCAGCTCAAGCGGATCGTGTTCCCCGAGGGCGGGCACGACAAGATCCTGCGCGCCTGCCAGATCGTGGTCGAGGAGCGCATCGCGCGCCCGGTCCTGCTCGGGGACCCGGCGCTCGTGCGGCTCAAGATGGGGGATCTCGGGCTCGCGCTCTCCGACGTCGAGATCGTCGACCCGACCGAGCCCGCGAACCGCGACGGCTACCTCGCCCGTCTGCTCGAGCGGCGCGGGCGCCACGGCGTGGCCGCGGTCGAGGGGGAAGCGCTGCTCGACGACCCCACGCTGTTCGGCCTCATGATGGTGGATCGGGGGGCAGCCGACGGCTTCGTCGGCGGGATCACTCGCCACTACCCCGAAACCCTGCGGCCGGCGCTCTCGATCGTGCGCACGAAGGTGGGCGTGGAGCGCGCCTGCGGCGTGTACGTCCTGATCTTCCGCACCGGGCTGTACTTCCTCGCCGATACGACCGTGCACATCGATCCCAGCGCCGAGGAACTGGCGGAGATCGCGATCCTGACCGCGCGCCTGGCGCGGCGCTTCGAGGTCGAGCCGCGGGTCGCGCTGTTGTCGTTCTCGAACTTCGGCTCGGTGGACCACGAGCGCTCGCGCAAGGTCGCCAGGGCCGTGCAGATCCTCCACCGGCTGGAACCCGGCCTCATGGTCGACGGCGAGATGCAGGCGCAGACCGCGCTCGAGCCCGCCTTCCGCAAGGAGGCGTTCCCGTTTTCGACGCTTGAAGGGCGTGCGAACGTGCTCGTCTTCCCGGACCTCGAGTCCGGCAACCTCGCGTACCAGCTGCTGACCGCGCTCGGCGGGGCGGAGGCGGTGGGCCCGATCTTGACGGGGATGCGGCGCCCGGTGCACGTGCTGCAGACCGGCTTCGACGTCGAGGACGTGGTCAACATGACGGCGATCGCCGCGCTCGACGCGCAGGACGCCTAGGGCCCCCGGGTGGCCAGGACGCCGAGCACGCTCCCGCGCCTGCTGGGGTACCTGCGGCCGTATTCCTCGCGCCTCGCCGGGGCGATCATCTGCATGGCGCTCTATGCCGCGGCCTCGGGGCTGACGCTGGGGCTGCTCTCGCCATTCATCCAACTGCTGTCCGCGCCCGCGAAGACGAACGTCGGCGCGCTCGCGCCGGCCGCGGCGGGCGGACCTGCCGCCCA
>JBDTYW010000283.1:0-3808 GCA_040005445.1 Candidatus Eiseniibacteriota bacterium | reverse complement strand
GGATTGCCGATCGCCATCACGTACTCGCCGACGCGAATCCGGTCCGAGTCGCCGAGCGGCAGCACAGGCAGGTCGCCCGTGGCCTTGATCTGGATGACTGCGACGTCGGTGGCCTGGTCCTGCCCCACGACCTTGGCCTTGAACACGCGCTTGTCCGAGAGCGTGACCGTGATCTCGGAGGCGTCGCGCACGACGTGATTGTTCGTCAGGATCCGCCCGTCCTTGTCGATCAGGAAGCCGGAGCCGGACGCCGGCACGGTCATCTGCCGGCCGCGCGGGCCCGTGCCCCCCTGCGGATCCCCGAAGAAGCGCCGAAAGAGCTCGTTGCTGTCGTCGCCGTTCGCCACACCGCCGGCGTTGCCGACCTTGCGCTTGGTGTCGATGCTCACGACGGCGGGTGCGGCGCGCTCCACCACCGCCACGAACGGGCTCTCGCCGTTGCTGAGCGGGGCGCTGGTGAGCGCCGCGTTGACCATCTGGGTCGGCGCGGTGGACTGCGCGAAAGAATCGGGCTGCACGCGCAACGTCCCCGCGAGGGCGAGACCGAGCGCGAGACCCAGGGCGACGAACAGGCCGGCGGAGGCCAAGAAGCGCGCCGGTCGAGCGGTCGGACGGTCAGTGGACATGGGTTTCTTATCCTCCTGTCCGCGCAGGGCGCGGAACGTTGGCTGAGACTGGGGCGGACGCACTTCCATGCTAGGGAGCGATGCCGACCGCGGTCAAGGCGCGCGGCCGCCTTCACAGCAAATTGGCGGGCCCGCCGCCGGCCTTGCCGATCCGGGGGGATTTCGGCACTCTGCGCCCATGACTTCTCCCCCCAGATCGCCCCCGGAAGGCGCGACCCTGTTCCTGTCGGACGTGCACCTCGGCGCCGGGGGTCCCGCCGACGACGCGGCCCGGGCTGCGCGCCTGCTCGCGTTCCTCGACCGCCACGGCCGCAAAGCCCGCCGGCTGTTCGTGCTGGGCGACCTGTTCGACTTCTGGTTCGACTATCGGCATGCGATCCCGAAAGCGCACCTGCGCGTGGCGGCGCGCCTGGGCGCACTCGTCGATGCCGGCGTCGAAGTTACGTTCTTCGGCGGGAATCACGACTTCTGGGCGGGGCCGTTTCTCGCCGAGACGTTCGGGCTCACGAGCTACGATCAACCCGCCACGCTCACGATCGACGGCCGCGGGGTCGCGCTCATGCACGGCGATGGGCTTGCCAGAGGCGACTCCGGCTACAAGGCGCTCAAGGGCCTCTTGCGCAATCGATGGACGATCGGCGCCTACCGGGCGCTCCATCCCGATCTCGGGATCCCCTTCGCGCTCTGGGTGTCGCGTGTCTCGCGCCACAGCCGCGATGAATCGGCGGTCGATCGCGAGTGGCTCTATCGCCAGCTCGCCCTGCCGCGCTACGCCGAGGGGGCCGACGCCGCGATCACCGGGCACTATCACCACCCGACCCACTTCCGCCGCGAGGGCCGCGACTTCCTCGTCCTGGGGGACTGGGTGATGCACTCGACGTTCGCGTCGCTCGCCGACGGACGTTTCGCGCTGTGGGCGTGGGATGGCGCGACGGCCCGGCCGTGGGACGGTCCGGGCGTGGACACGGAAGCGCGCCCCTGAAGGGCTAGAGTCTCGCCCCGAGTCCGATGCGGTGGGAGCTGCCGAGCTGGTCGTGGTAGGGCACGAACGCATAGTCGAAGTCGAAGCGCCCGACCGAGATGCCCGCGCCCGCGGTGAAATCGGCGGCATCCTGCCCGAGCATCCAGCCCGCCCGCAGCGCGAGCGCCGACACCGGCTGCACCTCGAGGCCGAGCCGCCCTTCGAGCGAATCCCCCTTGAGCTTGAGCACGTCCGCCGCCGCGCGCCAGGCGAAGCCGCCCGCATGCGTGCGCCCGTAGCTCGCGCCCGTCGAGACCGTCAGCGGCTGCGGGACCTTTGCGCCGTCGGCGCCGGTGTCGGTCTTGAACGACGGGCTGCCCCCGAGATTGCGCACGGCCGCCCCGAGCACGAGGCCCGGGACTGCGGCCACGGCGTAGAGCCCGCCCGCCGAGACCCCGAGCGCGGACGCGCCGTTGCCGGCGAGGTCCTCGTGCGCCCACTGCAACGCGCCGCCCAGGCGCAGCCCCGGGGCCGCCGTTGCCGCGTAGCCGAACGTCGCCGCGATGTCCGTCGCACCGAACGACCCCGTCAGGTTTCCGAGCGGGTCCCGCTCCTGGATGCTCTCGGTGTAGTGAGCGTTGAGCGCCATGCCAATGCCGTCGCCGCCCTTGTGCACGACTCCGCCGACGATGTCCTGGCGGAAGGACTGGATGCTCTCGTGATGATCGAACTCGATGCGCGCGCGCGAACCGTCGGCGGGGACGGTCTCGGGCGCGATGCCGGCCGGATTCCAGAACAGCGCCAGGGGCCCGTCCGCCAGGGTCGTGCCCGCCCCGCCGAGCGCGGCGATGCGCGCCCCGGCCGGCAGGTCGAGGAACGCGAAGCCGGTGGTCGTGCCCGCGCTCGCCGCTCCCCCGCCCGCGGCGAGCAACAGGGCCGCCAGGCCGAAGGATCGTGCGGCAAGCAGGACGCGGCGTCGGGAGCCGGCGGAAACCATCGGCGAAGCGAACGGGGCGGCGGCGGTCATCGAACCTCGCGGGTTGCTGGGAGCGCCGGCACGCCGGGCCGGGGCCGGGGCAAAGGGAAGGCCCGCCGTCCCTTCACGGCGGGCCGTACCGGAGTCTAGGGGCCGGCCGCCTGAGGGTCAACCGGCGGCTGCCCAGGGCGGATCCTCGGGCCTTACTACTCCCGGGATGGGCGCTTTTCTCCCGCCTCGAACGCCACGTTCGAGCGCGGATGGCGCGCGAGCTGCGGGTTTCCGGCGTCGACCTGGTAGGCCCAGTCGAACTTGACCTGGGTGTCGCTCAGCGCGACGACCCGGAACTTCGCGTAGTGATTATCCCGCGTCCACAGGTAGTAGGCATGGCCCACCGCGAGCTCGACGGTCCCCGTGGGGGACCACCCGGCGTCCGGCGCCCAGTCGAGGTCGTCGAGCGGATGGTAGCCCGCGTCCTGGATGTCGGTATTGAGGTCGCGCGCGACCATCAGGCGCGTCGAGCTCGAGACCTGGAAGAACATATCCGTCGACGGATCACCCGAAAGGCGCAGGACCCCGCTCGAGAAGTCGTAGCCGGCGATCCCGCCGGGTTCGGTCGAGGACGGGTTCAGGGAGACGTTCGTCCCCGCCGGGCGCGGCGTGTCGTACACGTTCTCGGTCGAGAGGTCGCTCTCGTTGCCGGCGACGTCGTAGGCGGAAACCGCGAAGTACCAGGTGGCGCCGTTGGCCAGCCCGCCGACGATGTAATTCGGCGTCGCCGCCGTGCCGAGCGAGGTGTACGGCCCCGCGAAGGCCGGGGCGATATACACCCGGTAGCCCACGAGGTCGGACTCGGAGTTGCGCACCCAGTGCAGCGCGACGCTCCCGTCGCCGGTCACGGAGTAGAGCGCGCGCGGCGCGGCGGGGGCGACGGTGTCGCGCAGCACGACGGGCTCGTCGACCGAGCAGCCCGCAAGCGCGAACACGGCCGCGACGGCCGCAATCCAGCGCACGGAAGCAGGAACCAAGCGTGACGGCGACATGCAATCCTCCTCGATACCGCGGGGGCCTGGACGCGGCTCTACCGGGGCAACCGCAAGCCACGTGCCAGTTCGGCCGGGCCGCGGAGCCTCGCTTGGAGTCTACCTGAAGTGCTTGCGATCGAGCGGGTTCCGCGCGATCGGCCGGAGAACGTCCGATCCTTCGAGGGCGCCCCCGTCCGAGGCGAGCCCGTCAGGCACCGAG
>JBDTYW010000282.1:0-3820 GCA_040005445.1 Candidatus Eiseniibacteriota bacterium | reverse complement strand
TCGCCCCGCCTTCTCCAGCGATCGAGGACTTCGTGCCCCCATCGTCTTCGCGCCCACCGGTGCTGGTCACCGGCGGCGCCGGTTACATCGGCTCGGTCACCGTCGCCCGCCTGCTCGAGCGCGGCCACCGCGTGCGCGTCCTCGACAACCTCCTGTTCGGCGACGACGCGCTGGCGGCCCACCGCTCCTCGCCCGACCTCGAACTGCTCTCAGGCGACGTGCGCGACGCTGCCGCGGTCGCGCGTGCGTGCGCGGGCATCGACGGCATCCTGCACCTCGCCGGGCTCGTCGGCGATCCGGCCTGCGCGCTCGACCCCGCGCTCACGCGCGCGGTCAACGTCGACTCGACGATCACGCTCGCCGAGGCCGCGAAGGCCGCCGGCGTCCGCCGCCTGGTCTTCGCCTCGACCTGCTCGGTCTACGGCGCCGCCGGCGAGGCCTGGCTCGACGAGCAGTCGGCCACCGGGCCGGTCTCGCTCTACGCCGAGTCCAACCTCGAGTCCGAGACCCTGTTCCAGGACCGGCTCCAGGGCTCGGGCGTGGAACCGGTCACGCTGCGCTTCGCGACCGTCTTCGGCGTCTCGCCGCGCATGCGCTTCGACCTCGTCGTCAACCTGCTCACCGCGCGCGCCCTGCGCGAGGGCGTCCTCGAGGTGCACGGCGGCGAGCAGTGGCGCCCCCAGGTGCATGTCGACGACGTCGCAAGCGCGCTGCTGCTCGCGCTCGACCAGCCGCGCGCGGCCGGGCGAACCTACAACGTCGGCTCCGATGCGCTCAACCTGCGCATCGGCGAACTCGCGCAGGCGATCGCCGCGCGCTTTCCCGCCGCCTCGCTCACGGTCAGCGAGACCCGCGATCCCCGCTCCTACCGCGTCTCCTTCGCCCGCATCACCGACGAGCTCGGCTTCCGGGCCGAACACTCGATCGACGCCGGCGTGGCGGAGATCGCGGACTGGATCCACGCGCGCTCGGGCTTCGATCCCGCCGCGGTGCGCTACTCCAACGTGCGCACCCTCGAGGCGGCGCTCCGTTGAGCCGCACCCAGGGCGACCCGGGGCCGCTCGCCGGCGACGGTGGAACACCCGTGCGCGCCGCGTTCCTGCCGGTCGCGCTGCCCTCGATCGGCGACGCCGAGAAGCAGGCCGTCTTAGAGACGCTCGACTCGGGCTGGGTGACGACCGGTCCGCGCGCCCACGAGCTCGGCAAGCGCATCGCCCTCCACTCGGGCGCGGCGCACGGACTCGCCGTCAACTCGGCGACCGGCGCGCTGCACCTCGCGCTCGCAGCCTGGGGCATCGGCCCCGGCGACGAGGTCATCACCTCGACCTGGACGTTCGCCTCGACGGCAAACGTCGTGCTCCACACCGGCGCCACGCTCGTGCTGGTCGACGTCGATCCCCGGACGCTCAACCTCGATCCGGCCCGCGTCGCCGCCCACATCACGCCGCGCACGCGCGCCGTGATCGCGGTCGACTTCGCCGGCCACCCGGCCGACTACGAGGCCCTGCGCGCGCTGTGCGACACGCATGGCCTCAGGCTGCTGGCCGACGCAGCGCACTCATTCGGCGCCCGCTACCGGGACCGCCCGGTCGGCACGCTCGCCGACGCCACCGCGTTCTCGTTCTACGCCATCAAGAACATCACCACCGGCGAAGGCGGCTGCCTCGTCACCGATGACGAGGAATTCCTCGCGCGCGCCCAGGTGCTGTCGCTCCACGGTATCTCGAAGGACGCCTGGAAGCGCTACTCGAGCGCGGGCTCGTGGTACTACGAGGTCACCGCACCCGGCTACAAGTACAACCTCACCGACCTCGCCGCCGCGCTCGGGCTCGCCGAGCTCGACCGCTGGCCGGAGTTCGATCGCCGCCGCTCGGCGCTCGCCGCGCGTTACGACGCGGCGCTCGCCGACGTGCCCGAGGTGGAGCGCCCGTTCGCGAGCCCCGAGGTCCACCACGCCCGGCATCTCTACACCGTGCGGCTCGATCTCGCGCGGCTGACGGTCGACCGCGGCCGCTTCCTCGAGCTGCTCAAGGCCGAGAACATCGGCACCACAGTCAACTTCATCCCGGTGCACAAGCACCCCTACTACCGCGACACCCTCGGCTTCCGCCCGGAGGACTTCCCGGTCGCGGAGCGCGTCTACCCCACGATCTTCACGCTGCCGCTCTACCCCCGCATGCTCGATGCCGACGTCGACGACGTCGTCACCGCCGTCAAGAAGGTCGTACACCACTCACTCAAGCGCAGCTAACCGGCGGGCGTCGGCTCTTCCCGGCTCGCCGCCGCGACCTGCCCGAGCGACAGGCCCTGCCGGCCCAGGTAATACAAACCGACCACCGTGATCGGCAGGAACTGCGTCAGGTGGTAATAGAGCGAGAACGAGAACGCCGTCGTGTTGTTCACCGCGAACAGGGACAACCCGAGCACGCAGGCGTACTGGATCGCGCCCAGATAACCAGGCGTAGGCGCGACCATGATGCCGAACGCGGTGACTACGAGCATGACCAGCCCCGCATACCACGGCAGGTGGAGCGAGAACGCCGCCATGCACGCCGTCAGCCCGAGCGCGGTCACCGTGAACATGAGCAGCGAGTAGACCGTGACCCAGAACAGACCCGGGCCGTGCCGAAACACGCCCAGCCCGCCCGCGAAGTTGCGCAGGAGCGACGCGGCCTTCGGCCCGAACTTCGGGGGCAGGACGCGCTGCATCCATGCCGCCAGGCGGTCCGCGTGCGCCGGGCTGCGCTCGATCGCGACCAGCACGACGAGCAGCCCGAGGTTGACGACCAGCGCCGCAAGGCCGGCGTTGCGGATCACCGGCGGAGCCGGGTGGAGCAAGAGCGCGATACCCAGGAACACCAGGATGCAGAACATGTCGACCACGCGCTCGACGATCACCGTGGCGAAGATCGACGAGCGCGAGATGCGCTCGCTCGCGCCCAGCGCCCAGGGCCGCACGAGCTCGCCCAGCCGCGCCGGCAGCAGGTTGTTGGCCGCGAACCCGATCATGGTGGCCGAGAACAGGCTGGTCGCGCGGATCGGCTTGACGCTCTTGAGCAACCAGCCCCAGCGCACCGCGCGGATCCAGAACGCGAGCAGCGTCAGACCGCAGATCGGCAGGAACCACACCCAGTTCGCCGACGCCAGCGCGTGGCCGACCTCGCGCAGGTCGAGGCTCCGCACCGAGAGCCAGATCAGGACTCCCGAGAGCGCCAGTCCAAGCGCGAGCTGGATGCCGAGCCGTCCACGCGCCATGTCAGTGACCCTCCGAGGTGGAGAACGCGCGCGGACGCAGCTTGAGGGCGACCGCGCGCACGGATCGCACCCAGCGCACGCCGACATCGCGTAGCGCCAGCTTCCAGGGCGTCTCGAGCTCCATCGACTGGGCGCGCTCGAGGTCGTCCTCGGTCACCAAATCGAACGTCACCACGCCGACCACGAACAGGGGGACGAGCGCCAGCGCCTTGATCGCGAACAGCAGCCGCGGATCGAGTTGTGCGCCATGGAGCGCGAGCGAGACGATCGCCCCGATCGCGACCAGCACGCCGGTCTTGGCGATCACCGCCCCGCGGTGGCTGACGGTGCCCTCCGAGGCGCGGCTCATGAGGATCAGGGCGCCGAAGAACGCGAGCAGGGCCCCGATCAGATTCGCCCAGGCCGCGCCGGCGAGGCCGATCAGCGGGATCAGGAGGAAGTAGCTGCCCATCTCGCCCAGGAACTTCGTGACCGCGAGCGCGAGCACCATGCCGGTGCGGCGCAGCGCATAGAAGCCCATGGTCAGCGGCTGCTGCGCGGTGCGCACCCACGGCACGAGCGCGAG
>JBDTYW010000281.1:0-3825 GCA_040005445.1 Candidatus Eiseniibacteriota bacterium | reverse complement strand
AAGGCGCAGGGGGAAGGGCTCCGGAAGCGACTGGAGAGGTCAATGCACCCCAAATCCATGGACCTCGACCAGCAACGGCACGATGCGTCAACTCGAGGATTGGTGACGTGCTGGCCGCGCCCGGAGCCCTTCCCCCTGCGCCGCACGTGGCTAGAACTGCGGCGAAAGCGAGAAGTGATACCGCGGTTTGCCCCAGCGATCGAGGTAGTACGGCCACGCCACGTCCAGCTTGACGAGGAAGTACCCGAGCGAGGAGCGTGCGCCCACGCCGAGGGACGAGTACACGTTGTCGAACGAGCGCGTGCCGTTGGCGTCGACCTTCGAGATGTTGAAGTCCCGGTCGCGCGTCCACACGGCGCCGAGGTCCGCGAACGCGGCGCCGCGCAGGTTCAGGAACCCGAGCGGCACCGGTCCGACGACCCCGAGCGCGTTGATGAACGGGAAGCGGAACTCGAAGTTCGTGAACACCGTGTTGGTGCCGCGCACCGAGAAGTCCTTGAGGCCGCGGATCGTCGAGTAACCGCCGACCTCAAAGACCTGCGCATCCCGGCCCGTCGAGCGCAGCCCGGACGCCCGGACCGCAAACTGGTAGTCGGCGCCGAGGTCGAAGTACTTGCGGTAGTCGGCCGCGAGCGTGACGTAGCTCAGGCTCTTGTTGAACACGGGGACCGCGGTCGAACCGTAGACGTAGTAGCGCGTGCCGCTGACCGGTCCGTAGTAGCCATACAGGCCCGTGTCGTTGACGAACGACACCGAGGGCGCGGTCACCATGCGCACCTGGCTGCCGGTGCGGTACAGGAAACCGTTCGCGTCCTCGGAGTAGAACGAGCGATCCACGATCACGTTGTTGAGGTCGATGTCCACGCGCTTGAAGCGATTGAGCGGGTAGGACAACAGGCCCGTGAACCCCACGTTGCGATCGGCGAAGCGCTGCTGGCTGGCGAACGACTCCCCGAGGCTCGTCACGCGGGAGTAGTAGTAGTTCTTGTAGTGGAACACGCCGAAGCCGTAGTCCCAGCGCTTCGGCAGGTAGAAGTAGTAGGCGAGGATGTTGGTCTGGTCGAGTGATCCCGCGAAGATGTCCGTGCTGATCAGGAAGCGGTCGTTCCCGAGGAAGTCGCTGATCGACAGCACCGAACTGCCCGCCAGCCCGAACGCCGAGTTGAAGCCGAGCTGGCCGCTCGCGAACTCGGTCGAGAACTTCCGGCGATAGGGCTTCGGCTCCTGCGAGAGCAGGCTGTCGGGCAGCATGAACGCGGCATTCGCCTCGCGCACGTCGATCCCCGCGCGCCAGGTCCGCAGGCTGTCCACCGTCGCCACGCTGTCGCGATACGCCTGGTAGCGCGCGTAGTAGCCGGGCATGCCGGGCGTGCCGAGCCGTCCCGTCGAACCCCGGAACCCGCCGAAGCCGGGTTCCCGCCAGTCCGCCGAGTCGCTCGGCGCGCGGCCGAGCGAGAACGCGGGCGGAAGCTGCGAGACCGCGGTATCGGGCCACGCCGGCGCGAGCGCCCCGCGCGTCGAGTCCACCTGCGCCACGCTCTCGAGCGCGACCGGCTCGAGCGCCTGCTCGGGCGTGAGCAGCGAACGCGGGCTGCGCTTCGCGAGGTTCGCGCGCACCACCGACAGGGAGAGCGGCTCCTTTGCTGCGAAGATGTCCCAGCCGCCCGTGTTGAACGCGGAGAAGACCATGCGGTCGTTCTCGCGCGACCACGAGAGCGAGAACACGCCGCCGATCAGGTCGGTGAGCTGGAGATAGGTGCGGTTCTCCACGTCGTAGAGGTAGGCGTTGAGCGCCCCGTCGCGGTCGGACACGAACGCGATCGCCTTGCCGTCGGGAGAATAGACCGGGTTGCCGTCGTCGCCGCTGGTGTCGAGCACCGGGGTGATCGCGTGCGTCGCGATGTCCATCTCGTACACCGCGTAGCTGCCGAAGCCGTCGGGGATTCTGTCGGCGGTGAGCGCGACCGGATGCGCGCGGTCCGAGGAGAACAGGATCTTCGTGCCGTCCGGCGACCACGAGGGTTCCTTCTCGTCCCAGGTGTCGTCGGTTAGGCGGGTGATCGCGCCCTGCTCGTCGACCAGGTAGAGGTCCGTGCGCCCTTGCTTGACTGCCGAGAACACGATGCGATCGTCGTTCGGCGCGAACGCCGGGTAGGCGGCGGCATCGAAGTCCTGTCCGATGCGGCGCAGGATCTTTCCTTCCTTGCGGGCGTCGACAACGTAGACCACGTCGTGGGCCTGGCTCTGCGCGACGAAGGCGAGCCGCTTCCCGTCGTAGGACCAGGACAGGCTCGAGCGGAACGACGGCACGCTCTCGAACGCCGAACTCGCGTCGCCGCGGATCACGCGGTTCAGTACCTTGCCGTCGAGCGTCGAGAGGATGTTGATGTCGGTGTACATGCGGCGATCCGAGATGTAGGCCACCCGGTCGCCCAGCGGCGAAACCGCCGCCGCCATGTTGATGTTCGAGCGATCCTTCCTGTGGTCGGTCAGGCGCCGCGCAAATTGCTCGGGTCCGTTCTTGGTGCGGATCGTGGGCCAGTATGCCTTCTTGAGCCACGAGTGGAATTCCTCGTCGAACTTCTCGACGGTGGTCCCGAGCGAAAGCTCGAACGCGCGATCGAAGTTGCGGTGGAACTTGAGCTTCTGCAGGAGGTCGCGGGCGCGGTCGGGGCCGTAGCGCTCGGCCATGAACTTCATGGCTGCCTGCCCCTCCTTGTAGACGAGATAGTTGCCGCCGTACTGGAGCGGCGGCAGGTATCCCGAGATCGTCCCCTCGCGCATGAACATGTCGGCATTCGCCTCCCAGCCGAGCGAGTTCCACTCGGCGAGGCCCTCGGCGAACCACAGCGGCACGTACACCACGTTCTGCCGCGTGATGAACGACGGCAACCCGCCGGTGTAGAGCATGTCGAACATGAACGCGTGCGTCAGCTCGTGCACGACCACGTGCCTCAGGTCTTCGTAGGAGCCGGCGAACGGCAAGACGACGCGGTTTTTGAGCAGCTCGGTGAAGCCGCCGGTGCTGCCGTCGAGCATCTCGGTGGTGACATTCGTCTGTTCGAAGTCGTTGTGGGACAGGTAGAGAATGATCGGGACCTTGTTGGCGAGCACGTGCCCCATGTCGCGCGTGAGCTTGATGTTCGCCTTCTCGGCGAGATCAAGCACGCGCAGGGCGAGCGAGTCCCCGCCCTGGTAGAAATAGACATCGAAGTGCGGCGAGGACACGACGCGCCAGTCGAACGTGCGGTACTGGACCTTGTTCTTGCCGAATCCCTGGGCGGAGGCCGGCGACGCCAGGACGGCGCCCGCGAGGATCGCCAGCGCGCCCAGGAGCCATCTGCGGGTTGCGTGGATGAGCGGCTGCATCGTGTCCGTCCCCCGGGGTCGACCGGCCGCTTCAGTATTCATAGCGCGCGCGCACTTCGACGTTGTAGAGCGTCTGGTCCTGGGCTGTCACCAGCACGCCCCGGCGGCGCGTCACCTGGCCGCTCAGGTAGAGCAGGCGATTGATCCGGAACTCGGCCGCGAGATCCTGAAACTCGACGCTCTGGGCCTCCGTCAGGTCCCCGACCACCTGAGAGTATCGCAACAGGAGGTCGCGGGTGAAGTATCGGCTCACGCCCACCGTGTAGTAGGCCTTGGACTCGATCGGCGCGGTCGTGGTCCCGTTGTTCTGATCTTGTGTGGTCCCCAGTTCGACCACACCCAGGTACTGCTCCAGCTCCGGCACTTCACGCGCAAGCTGGCGCGCAAGGTAGCCGACGCCCACCTGCCCGAGCGCCGCCGTCGCATTATTCTGGAGCTGCCCGTAGGTCAGGAGCG
>JBDTYW010000280.1:0-3826 GCA_040005445.1 Candidatus Eiseniibacteriota bacterium | reverse complement strand
TCTATCGGCGAATCTGACGAGGAGCGGCGCACGCCGGGCGAGGTCAACCGTCCGGTCGCGCCCCCCGACCCCGCACCGGCTTGTCCGGTCCATCCGCGTCCGCGTTCCGTGGTTGTCGACGACGGAAGAGCGGACGTTTGCGTTGGCGGGCGGGCTCGGGGGACCTCTCGGGTGAGGAGACGCGGGTGAACCACGGGCGATACGCGGCAGGGGAGGACGATCACGCGCTGCTGGCCGCGCTGGTCGAGGCGGCACTGGAGCAGACGCGGTTCCGCCTCGAGGAGGTCGCCGGTCCGCTCGAAGCAGTGATCCTGGGCGGCAGCCTGGCGCGGGGCGAGGGCACGGTGTGGCGCGGGGCGCACGGCCCGGTCGCGCTGTCCGACATCGACCTCGCGGTCGTGGTCAGGGACGAGCCGGCGCGGGAGCGCGCCGCGCAGGTGGCGCGCGCGCTGCGCGCCGGAGTGAACCGGCGCCTCGCGGAACGCGGGCTGCTGGGCGGGTTCGACCTCGGGCTCTATACGCGGGCGGGACTCGCCCGCCAGGCGCCGCGGCCGGGCACGCTGGAATATCGCCGCAGCGGGCGCGTGCTCGCGGGAGCGGCGGATGCAACGGCGGGATTTCCCGCCCTCGAGGAGAAGGACGTGCCGGCCGAAGAGGCGCTCGTTCTACTCGAGAATCGGGGCGCGGAACTGCTCCTTGCCTGGCCCGGCGGCGCCGGGCCGGACGATCCGGGGAGCGCGCTCCGGGCGATGTACGCCGGGCTCAAGGCCCAGCTCGACGGCGCGTTCGCGTTCGTCGTGGCCCAGGGCGAGTGTCCGGCGAGCACACAAGCGAGGCAGGCGGCGCTGGAGAGGTGGACGACCGTCGAGGGCCGGTCCGAAACGCTCCGCGCCGTCCTGCCCGACTCGTCGGCCGATGCGGCATTCTGGGGCGCGATGAAACTCGCCCCCGATCCGGCCGCCATCGCGCTCCGATTGCAGGTGCCCGACGCGGCCGACCTGAGCGCGCTGGGACGGCGCGCATGGCGTGACGGCGCAAGGGCCTGGGTGGGGTATTATCGCGCGGTCGCCGCGCGGGTGTTCGGCCTTGCGGGGGCGCCGTCGCTCGAACAGGCGGCGGCGCACGCGGCCCACCGCGCCCGGCCGCGTCGTCGTTTGCGGCGCTGGTGGGAGACCGCCCGCGCCGTGCGCGCTTTGGAGCGCGAAGGACGGGCGGCGTGGGCCCTCCGGTCGGGCCCGGCGCGGCTTCGGCTCGCTCTCGGCGGGACGCCCGAACACGAACTGGCCTCGGTCGTGGCGGTCCTGCTCGGCGGCTGGGCGCTGGCCGGCACCCCGGGCGCCGCGGACTGGCGCCCGGCGATGGAGCAGCGCTTTCCGGGCGAGTGCCCGGATCACCTGGATTGGGACCGCTGCCGGCAGGCCGCGGTGCGGTTGTGGGACACCCTGGAGAGCGGCGGCGCGCGCACGGCGTGGGAGATTTCCGATCCCCTGCCGGGCGCGCGCGCGCACGTGGAGGAAGCATGAGTCGCCCACCCCTCATGGTCGTCGTGCTCGTCGATGCCCTGGGGTGGGAGCGCGTGGGGGAGACCCCGTTCCTCGAGGGCGAGCTGCCGCACCGCAAGCCGCTCGACACCGTCCTCGGCTTCTCGGCGGGAGCGATTCCCGCGCTGCTCTCGGGCACCTGGCCGGCGGAGAACGGGCACTGGGTGATGTTCCACCGCGATCCCGCGCGCAGCCCGTTCGGCCTCGCGCGCTGGATGGCGCTGCTGCCCGGTCGCGCCCGGCGGAGTTGGCGCCTGCGCCAGTGGGTCAAGGCGCGAGCGAAGGCCCGGGTCCGCGGCTACTTCGACCTCTACGAGGTGCCCTGGCGCGTGCTCCGTGACCTCGACGTGTGCGAGCGCGATCCGCTGTTCGCCACCGGCGCATTGCCCGGCATCGGCACGATCTTCGATGACATGGCGGCGCAGCGCCTCCAGGTGCGCACGTGGGACTGGCGGACCGACGACGACGCGAACGAGCGCGCGTTCGTGGCCGCGGCCGAAGCCGCCGGGCACGACGACGGGGAAGCGCCGGACGTGCTGTTCTATTACACTGCTGCGATCGACGCGCGCATGCACGCGGGCGGCACAAAGGCGCCCGCCGTGGCCGACCGCCTGGCCCGGCTCGAGGGCGCGCTCACCCGCGCGCTCGCGGCTGCGCGCGCAGGCGGGCGCGAAGCCTGGTGCTACCTCACCTCGGACCACGGCATGACCGACGTCGTCGAACACGTGGACGTGATGGCGCGCGTCGAGGCCTCGGGCCTGACGCCGGGCGTCGACTACCATGCGTTCTATGACTCGACCATGGCGCGCTTCTGGTTCCACGGCCCGCTCGCCGCCGACCGCGTGCGCCGGGCGCTCGAGGGCCTGCCCGGCCGCTTCCTGACGCGCGAGGACGAGGACCGCCTCGGCATCCACTTTCCGGATCGCCGCTACGGCGACGCGATCTACCTGCTCGAGGACGCGCGGCTGCTCGTGCCCTCGTACATGGGCAGCGCGCCGGTGGCCGCAATGCACGGCTACGACCCGGCCACCCCGGGCTCGCAGGCGCTCCTGCTCTCGAACCGCGAGCTGCCCCAGGACCTGGCGCACGTCGTGGACTTCCGGGCGTTTTTCGGGAGCGAACTCGGGGCCCGCCGGGCCGGGCTGACGCGCCACGCCGCGAGCGGGGGCGCGCGATGAGCGAGATGCTCAAGAACGTGTCCAAGGGTTCGTTCTTCCTGACCGTCGAGAGCCTCGCGGGCGTCGTCTCCGGCCTCCTGTACTCGGTGTTCGTGCTGCGCTGGCTCGGCCCGAGCTGGTTCGGCATCTTCTCGCTCGCGCTCTCGGTGGTCGGCCTGGCCTCGGTCTTCACCGGCAATTTCGAGGTCTACCTCGAGCGTCACGCCGCCGAGTACGACGCGCGCGGCCAGCACCTGCGCCTGCTGCGCGTCCACCTCTGGGCGCTCGCGGTCAAGGCGGTACTCGGCCTGGTCGCGGGCCTGGTCCTGTTCCAGCTCGTGCCCTGGATCAGCGCGCAGTACGGCTTCACCAAGCTCGACTCCCTGATCCGGCTGCTGCTCGCGCTGGTGGTCTTCGACGGTTTCTCCTCGACCGGGCGCGCCACCCTGTTCGGCCTCCAGCAGTACTCGTGGATCGCGGCGCTCGCCGTGCTCCAGCACGCACTCAAGCTGGCGGCGGTCGTGATCCTCGCGAGCAGCGGGCGCGGGCCGAGTTCGCTCGCGATCATGCTGTCCCTGCTGGCGATCGTGGGCGGGCTCCTGTCCACGGTCGTGGCGCTCGTCCTGGCATTCTCGCGCATGCAAAAGGCGCACGCGACGAGCGCGGACCGGAGTCCGCGCGAGAGCGCCGGCGCGATCCTCTCCGACATGTTCCGCTACTGCCTGCCGCTGCTGGGCGCGCGCGCGGCGTTCATCTCGGGCCAGAACCTGAGCCGCGTCGTGCTCGGCAAGTTCTTCTCGCCCGAGGCGCTCGGCCTGTTCTCGTTCGCGTTCCAGACCGTGGAGCGCTTCGTCGGGCTGGTCTACGCGATCCCGTCCTCGCTCCTGCCCTCCCTGACCCAGCTCGTGGCGCGCGGGGAGCCGGAGCGCATGCGGCGCCTGCTCGACAAGGGTTTCCGCCTCGTCGCCACGCTGGCCTGCGCGCTCTCGTTCATGATCTTCGTGTTCGCCGAGGAGATCACGCGCGTCGTCGGCGGCGATCGCTACCTGCCGGCGGTCGGGCTCCTGCGCATCCTCGCGCTCGTGCCGTGGGTGCGCACCGCGCAGCAGCCGCTGACCATGGGCTTCT
>JBDTYW010000279.1:0-3829 GCA_040005445.1 Candidatus Eiseniibacteriota bacterium | reverse complement strand
GTCGTGACCCTGATCGGAGAGATGGACCCCGCGGTCGCGCCGTGGGACATGGGCGTAGTCACCCGGGAGGCAGGCGATGGCGTTTCGCGTCGGTGAGCGTGTGTTGCACTCGAAGTTCGGCCCGGGGCTCGTGCTTGCCGTCGTGGGCGCCGGGGATGATCTCTCGTACCGCGTCTCGTTCGACGGGGACGGTGAGCAGCGCCGGTTGGTCGCCCGCCTGGCGAACCTGGTCTCGACCGGGGAGCCGGCGCGCACCACGACCGTGCGCAAG
The DNA here is from genome assembly GCA_040005445.1 of Candidatus Eiseniibacteriota bacterium. Classification (GTDB taxonomy): domain Bacteria; phylum Eisenbacteria; class RBG-16-71-46; order RBG-16-71-46; family DASYSL01; genus JANPEF01. The sequence continues at coordinate 3,558 of JBDTYW010000279.1, read as the reverse complement.
TCCAGGGCTCGCAAGGAAGCCGTTTGAACCACGATCCCCTCGCGCTCGTCGCCGAAGCCCGCGCCGCAGCCGAGAGTTCGCACGCGCCATACTCGAACTTCCCGGTTGGCGCGGCGCTGCTCGCGCGCTCGGGCCGGATCTACCGCGGTGTGAACGTCGAAAACGCGTCGCTCGGGCTTTCCATCTGCGCCGAGCGGAACGCGATCTTCTCGGCGGTGGCCGCGGGGGATCGGGAGTTCGAGGCGATCGCGATCGCCACCGGGGCCGCCCGGCCCACGCCGCCGTGCGGCGCGTGCCGGCAGGTGATGCTCGAGTTCGCCGACGACCTCATGATCCACCTCGCCGGCAAGGGCGACGCGTTCGAGACGCACACGCTGACCGAACTCGTCCCGCACGCGTTCCGCTCCTTCAAGTCCTGAGACGACGGGTTTCTCATCCATGAACCAAGACGAGCTGGTCGACCGCATCACCAAGATCGTCCTCGCCGAGCTGTCGGGCTCCACTCCGCCGCTCGACCAGGCCCCGGCGATGCACGCCTATGCCCGCGGCACACGCCCGACGACCGGCGCCCCCGGCTGCACGCGCTGCGACGCCTGGGGCCCGTGCCCCGACCACTGCGGCGTCGAGGTGCAGAACGCACTCTCCGTCGGCGCCACGCGCGCGAGCTCCGCGCCCGGCTTCTGCCCGCCGGATCAGAGCGGGATCTCCGCGCGCATCGACCATACGCTGCTCAAGCCCGAGGCCTCGCGCGCGGACATCGTGACGCTGTGCAAGGAGGCGGCGGACCATTGCTTCGCATCGGTGTGCATCAACCCGACGTGGGTCACGCTCTCGGCCGAGCTGCTCAAGGACTCGCCGGTCAAGGTCTGCACCGTGGTCGGCTTCCCGCTCGGCGCGACGCTGCCCGAGGTCAAGGCGTTCGAGACCCGGCGCTGCGTGCAGAACGGCGCGCGCGAGATCGACATGGTGATCAACATCGGCGCGCTCAAGTCGCGCGACCACGCCCTGGTCGAGCGCGACATCCGCGCGGTCGTCGAGGCCTGCGGGCCGCACGTCGTGAGCAAGGTCATCCTCGAGATGACGCTGCTCACGCAGGAGGAGAAGATTGCCGGCTGCTCGCTCGCGAAGGCCGCGGGCGCGGACTTCGTCAAGACCTCGACCGGCTTCGCCGGCGGGGGCGCCACGCTCGACGACATCAAGCTCATGCGCGAGGTCGTGGGCGCCGACATGGGCATCAAGGCGGCGGGCGGCATCCGCACGCAGGACGACGCGAAGAAGATGATCGAGGCCGGAGCGACCCGCCTCGGCACGAGCGCGTCGATCGCGATCGTGCGCGGCGAGAAGGTCGAGGGCGGATACTAGTGGCGGACGACTTCGACGCCCGCGGGTTCATCCGCACGAAGCGCGACGGCGCCCGGCACGCTCCGGGCGCCGTTCGCGATTTCGTGCGTGCGTACACGGCCGGAGACGTGCCCGACTACCAGGTTGCCGCGTGGCTCATGGCGGTCTTCCTGCGCGGGCTGGCCGACGAGGAGACCTTCGAGCTGACCGACGCGATGCTCCACTCGGGAGAGGTCATCGCGTTCGAGGGCCTGCCCTCGCCGACTGTCGACAAGCACTCGACCGGCGGCGTGGGCGACAAGATTTCCCTGCCGCTCGCGCCGCTGGTCGCGGCGTGCGGCGCGTGCGTACCGATGATCTCGGGGCGCGGGCTCGGCCACACCGGCGGCACGCTCGACAAGCTCGAGGCGATCCCCGGCTTCGACCCGAAGCTTTCGGTCGCCGATTTCAAGCGCCTGGTGCGCTCGCTCGGGTTCGCGTTCGGCGGGCAGACCGCGCAGCTCGCGCCCGCCGACGGCAAGCTCTACGCGTTGCGCGACGTGACCGCGACCGTCGAGTGCATTCCCCTGATCATCGCGTCGATCCTCTCCAAGAAGTACGCGTCCGGCACCGAGGCCGTGGTGTTCGACGTCAAGACCGGCCGCGGGGCATTCATGCGCGAGCGCGCCGACGCGAAGCGGCTCGCCGAGGGCCTGATCGCCGTGTCCCAGCGCATGGGCAAGCGCGCGACCGCGCTGGTCACGAACATGGACCAGCCGCTCGGCTTCGCGATCGGCAACGCGCTCGAGGTCGTCGAGTCGATCGACGTGCTCAAGGGCACAGGCCCGGCCGACGTGCGCGAGCTGACGCTCGAGCTCGCGGCAGAGATGCTCGCGCTCGCCGGCGTCGCCAAGGACCGGAAGGACGCCCGCGCGCGTGCGGAGGGCGCGCTCGCGAGCGGCGCCGCGCTCGAGAAGTTCCGCGCGATCGTCGAGGCGCAGGGCGGAGATCCAGCCGTCATCGACGATCCCGCACGACTGCCCCGGGCGCCGCGCGTCGTGGCCGTGCTTGCGCCGGGCGCGGGTTTCGTCCACGCGATCGACTCCTACGCGCTCGGCGAGCTGGTCGTCGGGATGGGCGGCGGCCGCGCGCGCAAGGAGGACACGATCGATCCGGCGGTCGGCATCGTCCTCGCGAAGAAGACCGGCGACCGGGTGGAGGCGGGGGAAGAGCTCGCGCGGCTCCACCTGGGGAGTGCCCAGAATCCGGCGTTCGAGTCCGCAGTGGCGAACGCGTTCCGCATCGAGCCCAAGGCCCCGGCCGCGGCGCTACTCGTGATCGAGCGGCTCACGGCCTGAAGAGGAGGGGAGTCCCATGCACGTCGTCCTCGACGAGGTCCTCGCCGTCCTCAGCCGCACGCCCCGCGTGCTCGACGCTCAGCTGCGGGGCCTGCCCGCCGCGTGGACCGAGGCGAACGAGGGCGAGGGGACCTGGACCCCGCGCAACGTCCTCGGCCACCTGATCGACGGCGAGGACCAGGACTGGATCCCGCGCGCGCAGGTCATTCTCGGTGCGGGCGCGGACCGGCGGTTCGAGCCGTTCGACCGCTTCCAGCATCTCAGCCGCGACGTGAAACTCGTCGACCTGCTCGAGACGTTCGCGGAGAAGCGCGCCGCAAACCTCGATCTCGTGCGGAGCTGGCGGCTCTCGGCGAACGACCTGCTGCGGACGGGGGAGCACCCCGATTTCGGATCCGTCTCCCTGAACCAGCTCCTCGCCACCTGGGTCGCCCATGACCTCAACCACATCGCGCAGATCACGCGCGTCATGGCCCTGCGCTATGTCGAGACGGTCGGGCCCTGGAAGGCGTATCTTTCGGTCCTCAAGCCGCGCCCCTGACCGCCGCCACCCCGGGAGAGACCCGATGCCCCGCCTGATCGCCGCGCCGACCGTCGTGCCCGCCGCCGGAGACCCGCCCAAGCGCATCGAGGAGTACGTCGGCCGCGTCAACTCGGGCCACGCTTCGATGAGCGTCGCGCGCATGGTCTCGCCCCAGGGCTGGGCCGAGCCCGGGCAGCGCCCCGAGTTCGAGGAGGTCACGCTCGTGCTGCGCGGGCTGATCCGCGTCGAGCACGAGGGCGGCGTGCTCGACGTGCGCGCGGGTCAGGCGGTGGTGACCGCGCCCGGCGAGTGGGTGCGCTACGGCAGCCCCGAGCCCGGCGGCGCCGAGTACGTCGC